>JAGVVH010000489.1 GCA_019135895.1 Bacteroidota bacterium
GCTGTACTTCGACGGCTCGCCGATCTCCTCGGTCGCGGCGGGCGCTATCGCGTCCGGCGTGGATGTGCGGATCGGGACACGCAACCCAGGCGCGGATGACTGGGACGGCGAGGTTGATCATGCCGCGATCTGGTCACGCGCCTTGTCCGCGAGCGAGGTCCGCCGGCTGCACGAGCAGCCGCCGTGGATGGAACTAACATAAGTGCATATAATGGATGTGAAAGCATAAATGAATACAAATTATAATAGTCATGCCATACGCACTAATCCGCTTATTGCGTTGCAAGGACAAAAGCTATTAGAACTTCCACCTTTCTATCGACAACGTGCTAAGATATACCGACCATAGAAAGGAGCAAGCAATGCAAAAGAAATCTATTGCAGAACAGATACAAGCCGAGATTGATGATACCAATAAACTCATGGGTGCCATCAACGCTTGTCTTCTGAGCGATCCAGATAGTTTTGCTTTTTATCTATCCTTGAGAGGCTTACAAGGTCGTAAAGAAGAACTTGAGTTAGAACTTCGTGAGCAGGAGGCATAAGGCAATGCGGATAATCGATGGAGATACAAGTAGATATATCTACTTTGTAGCAGTTGATTCACTAGATTATGTAACTAGAGAGACCGGTCTTACGGGGTTCTCCGTCTATTATTCGCTTGATGGTGGAACTGCTACGGCTATGACTACGCCTTCTATCACAGAACTTGATAGCACTAACATGCCTGGGGTATATGCTCTGGCAATTGATGAAGCGGCCATGGTTACACTTGGTACAGGTGTAGAATCTGCCGAGCTTGCACTTACTATCACATGTGCGGGTATGGCTCAAATTGATCGTGTCGTTGCTGTTCAAACAGGGATAGCCGATACCGTTACTGCGGTATCTGCTATTGTTCCAACGGCAGAAGAGAATGCTGCTGCTATTATTGCTGAAGAAGTTGGATTTACAGGTGATACTGACCGAACCCTTGGCAAAGCTATCCAAGACGTATGGGCAGCTACTGTTGGATCGGTAAGCTTCGATGGGGCCGAAGGATCCTATAAAGAACCAGACGGTACTACTGAGAAATTCACACATACCGTTGATGATACAGAACGACCTACGCTTAGAGTCCTTACACTACCAGACTAATGGAGTAATCCATGGCAACCTACTATAGTCAGGGCACTGGAAACTGGTCCACGTTGGCTAACTGGGATACAGCTAGAGATGGCAGCGGTACAGACCCTGCATCAGTAGCGGCCATGGATGGACAATTCTTTTACATACAGCCTGGGCATACGGTTACATTTGACGTTGAAGACGCGCCAGCTTGTGATGGAAGCATAAGTGGATGGTCAACGACGGGGATTGCACAAATCACCATAGAAGGCGGACCTAGTTCTGCTGGTGTACTGCAATTTAGTGCAACACCAAATACTCCTGGACGTATTTATGGATTAAGAATCAGAAACGCTACGAATGGAATACAAGGAACCGCCAATACGGTTTTAGGCAGTATCGTTGGTGGTAGCGCAGGATCCCCAATTCCTACCAATGCAATAACTACTATATATCATGGAACAATTGGGGGAACGGGAGCGGAAGAAAATGGAGTAGATATACAATCAGGCGACCACACTTGTTATGGTGTTACGTTGGGATCTACAAACAAAGTTAAAGGTATGTTTTCACATGATGAATATTTTGAATATGATTATGATCAGTATAAAACTGTAGCATGGTATCCAGATGGAATAAATTCAAAGTTCGCATGGATAGGTAGATTAAGCGGAACATCAAACCCAAATCGAACATATTCTCCGATGCCGAGTGGTCACTCCGAAGTTTGTGAAATGACATTCGAGTATTTGTATGAAGACGAAGAGTATACGTTCCATAATTGGGTAGACGTTCCACTTATTGCTTATAGCGGATCAACTTTACAAATAGACATGTGGATGAAAAAAGACACTAATGCAATGATAATTACACCAAGAGCGGTATTGTTACTATATACCGAAGACGAATGGACACAGGTTCCGCTCGATGAGTATGTAATGACTGACAATACAGATGAACAAGAGTATACTTTAGAGTACGATAACTCTTCTGGCGCATCCGATCTAGCTTTATATCTTCGCGTATATGGTAGCAATAGCACCGGGAAACTTTATTGGACATATAGTAATAGTGGCGGTGGTGGAACAGCAAGCAGGGGACACCCAGCTATTGGTTCGGTTGGCGGAATGTTGCAATAGAACATTGTTAATATGGGAGCAAGATAGTGCCAAGATGTTGTGGAGTTCCAGGTTGCTCATGCGAACCAATCGGATGCTGCTGTTCTACGCCTGTATGTTCTTGTGAAGGATGTTGTTGCACTCCCGAATGCTCCTGTGTTCTGGTATGTTCCTGCGAAGAATGCTGTTGTGTTCCTGCGTGTTCCTGTGTGCCAGCATGTTCGTGTGAAGAGTGTTGTTGTGCACCTGAATGTTCCTGTGAAGGATGTTGTTGCACTCCATCATGTTCTTGTGCATGTTCTTGCTCTTGTGGTGGATCACCTCCAGCAGAGTGTTACTATTGCTTGTCATCTACACCAACAATAGATCCTGTAAATGGTGGGTTTGCAGAGTTTGTATCTGCTACCGCTTACATTTATACTGGAAGCGGATATGTTACAATAGATCTAACAACCTATGAAGGCTCTGTGGATATCACAGCTCATATTCCAGTAGGAGCGCAGCACACGATCAAGGTTGATATTAGCCACCCTTCAGAAGAAGCTGCTCCAACGGTTTACTTGATAACCAATTGTCCAGACAACATTACCGAGATAGAGTGTCCATAGGACGGTAAAACATGTGCTGTTCTTTATGTTACTGTGAAGATTGGACGCCGCCCTCTCCGGTGTACAGTATGGTTATTTCTACATCGGCAGACGGGACGGGCGGATTCGATACCTATGACTCTGCAACCGTTACAATTCAATCTTCAATCGGTAATCAAGTCATAGATATTTCAGAAGAAACTACCGGATTCGAAATGAATGACTATCTGCCACTTGGTGAAGTTGTTACAATAGAGATAGAACTAGAAGTAGAGACAAACACAGAAGACCCTGTTTTGTATCTGGTAACTGATGCTCCAACTAGGATACTTTAATGTTCAAGATATCATCAGATGCGGCTGGAATATATGGGTTCCCAAAGTTTTCACAAGCTTTGCTTACTATTACTGACCAATATGGTAATGCATCTTTCAGAGATATCAGCGGTACGGATCGATCTGTAGACATTACTTCTCTGTTACCGCAGGGGAAAGTATATCTCAGTTTAGAGGTTACTGGTCCGTATCCACTGAACAACCCAGTCGCTTATCTTGTTGGTGTTAATGATGCTCAAACCTCTGTGATCTCGGTTATTGATTGTAGTCTCATACCAGATGAACCAATTGTTATCTGCTGTTGTGATTGTTGCACATCCGTGGTAGAGCCATGTGAACCGTGCTTTGGTTGTTGCGTAGATCCGTGTGTTCACATATGCGAACCTCCATGTTGGTGTGAACATATTATATGCTCCTGTGTTCCAGCATGTTCTTGTGAAGAGTGTTGTTGTGCACCTGAATGTTCTTGTGAAGCATGTTGCTGTTGTGCGCCCGAATGCTCCTGTGTTTCGGTATGTTCCTGCGAAGAATGCTGTTGTGTTCCTGCGTGTTCTTGTGTACCTAGCTGTTCATGTATTCCAGTATGCTCATGCGTTCCCGGATGCTCTTGCTATGGCGAGCCTTGTTGCACTCCACTATGCTCGTGTTGTGGTGAGCCATGCATGGGCGTATGTGATTGTTACTGCGAACCCGGTGGACTATGTAGTTGTTCTTGTGTACCAGCTTGTTCTTGTTGCGGTTGCTCACCTTGTTCGTGCTCGTGTTTCGGACACACACCATCGTGTTCTTGCGACAGTGGTCCAGTATGTTGTCCACCAGTATTATGTTGTCCACCAGTATTATGTTGTCCACCAGTATGTTGTCCAATAGTTCCACCGAAATAATGGAGTAGATAATGGAAGAATATACCTATGAAGAAATCAATGGGTTTGTAGATAGCCTATGTGACCCTGATTACACAAAGACCAGGGTTCTAGAGCTACTACAGGGCACAACGAACCAAGAAAATGGTAAGCAAGTTGCTTACAGTTTACTTGGCAACGTTGCAGTTGTGTGTGGATCAACAATGCATAGTGATCCCCCGAACGCATACGTGCCTGCACCGTCCGTAGCCTTTATGATGGCGCGGCAATTTGCTAGTGACCATAGCAAGTCCTTAACGCACAAAGACGCTGTGGGCGCTGGATTTGATCTATGTGAGTTCTCACCACGACAACTGCAAAAACTATCTGATAGTATCTATCTTGTTGTAACTGGCAAAGATAGACCTCCATACATAGTAGTAGAAAGACAGGTTGGCGGTTTCAATGGCTAATATTACCGGTGTCACATCTTATGGATTTCCAATTCTAAGATATCTCAATCCAGAGATTGACTATATGCGAGCGGGTCACAATGCTACTATCGAAGAAGCTATGGCTTATATTCAAAATGTAGTAGATGCAATCTCTGCAAGTGACAGTGATATAGACGTGATCTTCACAGAAGAGTATCCACTAAAGAATAATGAAGGTGAAATTAGAGCACCAACCATTGTATGGGAGATAGTCAATAGACAACCAGTGAACACAGAGACCAGAGAACGGCCAAGACAGTCGTTTGATACTGTTGACGAAGCCAGTTCTTACGGTGGCGTTCTTTATGGGCAACGATTTGATAATGTTGTCCAATTTACAGTGTTCGCGAGAACGGCTAAGGAGGCCAATGATACGCTGTCATGGTTTGAAGAGTTAATGTATAACTGGCGAGGCGCACTTACTGCTCTGGGACTTCAACAAGTTATCGAGCGTGGTCGCATGAGGGATGAGATCATTCGTGGTAACTATGCTGATTCCTTACAAGTTAGAAGTACTCAATGGTCATTTAGAACAGAACGACTCATTAAAGACATTTCTAAAAAGATAGAGCGTATCTATTTAGAAATTCATCATCACGTAAAATACATGCTTGAAGAAGTTACGAGGGGCTCTACTGATAGAGACCTGTTATCACAACAACACGCTAAAATCGTAACATCCATAGTTCACGAAGATGGCACAGCTTATCAGGGCGGAGTTGATTATCTACTAACTGTAGAAACAGAAGGCGACGAGAACGGAGACAGTTATATTGATTGGAGCATCAATTCAGCGTCACCGGATGAGGGAGACGTATACATAGTCGAATACTTCTATTCAACTCCATACACTGATGTCATTTATGAGTCAGACCCCATTGATACTGGCCTATAGGATACCAAACGGTGTCTTATTGTGTTATCTATAATATTGAGGGATGTTGCGACATTTAGTGCTTAGGAGGACCACCCATGCCCGACCGGCTACCCAATCTTCCAGGTGTGCGGTTTACAATCAGAGTTACTACGACTGAGGCGTCTCCTAGACTTCTAATCATTGGTACTGCTGTGGACGGGCCTACCAACGTACCTGTAAGGGTTGACTCTTTGGGTGCGCTAGAAGCTGTTTTTGGACCAACTCGCAAAACATACGGTCACCAATCTGGTCCAGGTTTGCGCTATACTTCTCGCAGTCAAGAGGATAAAGGTAAAGCCGAATTTAACGGCAATACCTTGGTACTCAAGGCTCGTGAGGCATGGGATGCAGGAGTTCGAGATATCATTGTTGTACGAACTAAGAAATTCTCTAGTACAACTCTTACAGAAGCTAATGCCGTAGACAAATACGCTACTCTTACACTCGCGAACTACGATGTAGATGGCGTAGGTCTATTGCTTCGTTCTCTGTATGAGGGTCCCGTATACAATGCTCAAAATCCTGTATCAGGCGCATATTCTTCTGTCAGTGCACTGAGTGCAGATACGACTGGTAGGCTAGGCGTATGGATCCAAGTTGATATTGACGGATGGGTAGATAGCGTTAGCTTAGCTGCAACGGTTTCTTCGGGAGCCACCTCTTTCACGGTTGCTGCCGCAGATGCTGTAAACTTCTATCCAAATATGCCTTTGGTAATCGAAGAAGCAGGCGCTACGGCTACTTATGCTCGCGTAACTGACGTAGTAAGCGGTGCAGTAAACTATACTGTCTATATCGATAAGGGTGTAGCAGACGATTATACTACTTCAGGTACAGTAACGACTGGTCTATTCAAGATCTTCAAGCCTGCGGTTAAAGGTGGAGAAGTTATCCAGATCGCTTTTGCGGCTGCTCTTGATGCTTGTACTGGTGGTTACACTGTTGGAACTACGTATGGTGAGCTAATCTATGATATCAACAACCATCCAAACAACAACGTAGTATTAGCAGAACTTCCCACTGGCATGACAAATGATACAGTTGTAGACTTAAGCGAGGTCGTGCCTATGGGCGGTGCCGCTGTTGATGCAACCGCCAAAATGGGTGATGAATCTCTAGAATATGGAGTAACTGGTCTAAATCTTTCTGGAGTCACTAATAACGTAGCCGGTGCTTATAGCTGCGTAGCAACCCCAGAATACTACGTCGATAATACTGCAGAATACGCACTCACAGATGCAGAACTAGCTGCGATCGATTATGGACTTGGCACAATGGATACAGAGTCTAGTACCCTTTATGAAATTCAGGGATTACATGCTGATTACTGTATCTTTGCAGACTGTTTCGCCGACGCTGCAACGGGTGCTGGTGTCAGTAAAGAGTTTATTCCAAAATTAGCAGAGTTCTGCTGGCTCACTACCGAGAATGCTGGACCAATGTCTGGTGTTATTGGTGTGCAACCACTGTACAACCCAACCAACATTGCGTCTGTTAAAACGCGCGTAGACGATCTCACTCTAGTTGGTTCAGCCATGGCTAATCTAATGGCTGATGGGTTCTTCAGTAGCGATGGCGCAGATACCGTTGATATCGGTGCTCATGTAATTGTTGTTGCGGGACCAGACGTTATTATTTCTGGTGCTGGTATTGGTCGTCATGTGAGCGACGGAGCCGTGCAGGTTGCGGCTACGTTAATCGGAACCCCAATCTCTAAACCACCAATCAACAGCGGACTACGCGGTGGATCTGGTCTATCATATAAGTTCAATCATCTGCAATTAGATAAACTTGTCGGTGGCCAACACCAAGGTGGTAACGGAGCGCTACGTAGTGGCGGAGCGTACCTTGCTCTAACAACCGATAATACTGGCATTCGGATTATCGATGGTCCAACCGCCGCTCGTAGAGCTAGTGATTACTCGACAATCCACAATATGCGAGTTATGAAAGAGGTAGCTCGTAGACTACGTGGTAGTCTCAACGGGTATATTGGCCAAGCATACAGTATTGAAATTGAAAAAGCAATGGACATGCAAATCATTGCTATCATGGAAGGACTCGCTGAAGAGCAAATCATCTTCGGGACTCGTGGATCTGGATATGATTTCGCGATTACCGCAGGCCAGAACGCTCTCATCCTTGGTGAGATTTATATTAACATGGAAATCAGGCCGTCATTCCAGATTAAGAAGATCCACTTCAATCTGAGACTGTCTGGTAACCTGACCGTTTAATAGGAGGGGCAACAATGGCCGCATCTAGTATGTTTGAAACCGGCCAGACCTTTACCGCTTTCTCTGGTAATGATCTGTATGCCTTTATGCAAGCCGATTGGCTTACCAAAGCCGATGGTGATACACCACCGATGCGTATGATGGGTGAACTAGCTGGAATTACTGTACAAGTATCCAGAGAGAAAGCACCTATTTATACTGCTGGCAGCCCTGATCCTCGTTGCTTTACCAAAGGAAAGCGTGGAGTATCCGGTTCTCTTATGTTCCAAAACTTTGACCGTGATGCGTTCATGCGTATTATTGGTGATAAGTTCGCTAAACCCTTGGGTTCAGAGCAAGGATTTAAAACCTATCGCGATCAGCGAACCTTTGATGTAGCAAAAGTCTCTGATCTAGATCCACCAGTAATTAAAAATAACAACTCACAGTTGTTATTTACAGACCAAGGAAACCTTACAATCTCACCCCCACATGGTGTATATAATTCTGTAATGTCTAACGCTTACGATCAAGCTGCGAGTCTTGCAGAAGTTATTGGACAACATCGTTATCTGTTATATGCCGACCAACTTCCTCCATTCCATGTTATCTGCATGTTTGTAAACGAGGATGGACACGCCGCCTATGCTGCAGTACTTGGTTGTGAAATTGTCACCCAAGGTCAAGAATTTTCATTAGATCGTCTTGACCAGGGGCAAGTTTGTGCGTATGTAGCTCGTGGATTCATACCACTAACCCCAGTCAAGACTGGCAACTACCAAGATTACCTTGGTGGAAGTGGTGGATTTATAACGGCGAACGCCGGTGAATCAACATAAACTATAATATATACATATAGCAGCAGAGATAGCGCCAGAATGTCTTGGCGCTATTTCTGCATATGGTGTATGATTGCAGAAGGTGATGCATATGACAAGCATGAGGCCAGAGAATACTTACAGCTTTTCTGCTGCCGAGATGAGTGTTAGGGCTAAATTCTCTAACACGAATGGCATCTATCACGAAATTATGGAACTACATGGCATTACCTTCTCTACCCATCGAGATCAGTACCCAGTAACACGCATGGGATCAATGCGTCCACTTGCTCATGTTGGAGGCTTCAGAACGTCTGCTGGTGAGATGGAAGTAGAGAACATGAATCATAGCGGACTCTCTGCTTTGGTCAATGAATTATCAAGTGCAATCAATGTAGATCCAGACTATGTTCGATATGATATGCTTCCTCCGTTAGATGTCTTAGTCAGCATTAGCAACGAAGACGTTGCAATGTTCAAATATATCATTATTTCTCAACTTCGTTTCATAGAAAAAGACGAGGTACTTTCCATGTCTGATATTACATCACCAATTATACTTAGATTTACAGCAGAAGATTTCTTAAGTTCGTCACTCAACACAACCAAACAAGAACTAACTCCAACCGTCATTGACGAAGATTTGATGATATGGATGAGCGGACAAACTACATCTAAGTAATAGGAGATCGCAATGAGCGATTCAAGACCGAAGCAAAGGATGTTTTCTCAAATTGGAGAACTAGTATTACAGGGTCAAGCTGGATTGCAGCTAATGAAAGGGCAGCAACAGGACCTAAATAATGCCATATTCATCAATGGATCACGTTACTATAACGGATCAACAGCAGTGGTAAAGCTCGACTTTAATGGCAGTGGGTCTCCAGCATTGTTAGAGAACATAGCATCCATTTCATGGATGGAACAAGAACAACATAGACCAATATACGGTTACGCTGACAGGTATTTCAAATATGCATCTGCTGGACAGCATATTGTTGAAGGTCGTATCATGTATGTTGTTTCCAGTATTGACGAAGTCGGCACGATATTAAGAGCTGTTAAATCCGGTCAGTCGCTAGATGGAACTGGTATTATCCTTGAATATGAAAATGGCCTTAGAGTATCTGAACCAGAAGTAAGTGTTAGGCCATCTGAAGACGAAGACATTATGGTGCCTGGCGACATAGGTGATCTAGCTAGTTTAACGACCGATGAACTACAACAAATGGCAACAAGACAACAAGAAGAAATATGGGGAAGCTATAAAATTGATATTAACAGTGTTATAGTTGCTGATGATATGGACGATTCGCCACACATGGGTAACGCTCCTTATGGACAGTCAGTTTATAATATCATTGTTGAGTACGGATCAATGCTTGACAATTCAATGATGGGGAATGATGATCCAGACCGAATTATATCTAGTAAGATGGAGAAGAGACGGGATATAATCAAGGGAGTGCTGTTTTCTCCTCCAAGTGTACAGCTTGACGATACAGGTAGGCCAGGCGCTATGGTAAGATCATTTATAGCACAAAGAGTATCTAGTTCTTCAACAATCATCTAAGAAGGCAGGTTTTGATTATGGAAACACTTGATATCGATGTTCTGAAAAATCAATATGAAGGCAAGCTGTTATTTAAAGTGAATGTATGTGACGAAGATTATGTTGTGCGGGCCGTATATGCCAAAGACATCGATGAGTGGAGAGCTTCGTTAGACACAAGCAACATAGACGAAGACAGTTTCATCGAACAATTGCGTAACTTCCTTGTAAACAAATGCATGGTATGGCCAGTTACAGATGATATGGATACGTTTTTTGATGATAAACCAGCAGGTGTTATTCACTCTTTATGGCAGACCCTTGTTGACGTTAGTGCCTTGCACTTTCTTTATCAGATGCCAAGCCCAGGTGATCTTGAGCCATTGTATGATACGATTCCACAAGAAGAAGAACCTACCTTAGAGGTTATTAACAAACTCAAATCAGAGCTCAAAAGTCCACTATACAAGGTAAACATCCTTTGGTATACGTTCCTTATGAGACCAATGACAGTTGGCGACTACAAAAGATTTCGCAGCATGGCACAAGACGAGGAAGCTACCAAAACGATTATTAGCCAGATCGTTGTGTGGGCACCATCTGCGCTTAAAGATGAGAATGGAATATTGCAGCTAGATGACGACAGTATGCCCGCTGGTATTGTTGAAGGTCTTTTCAATAAATGCATGGAAATTTCTGGCTTTCAGCAAGCGCAAGTATCGAGGTTATAAATGATAACTAGCGATATTAAACCTAGACAGTATCATTATGGAGATATAACCCTTGGATACAGGTTACTATCCATTATGGACTGTCAGGACTTAAGTGAGATAGCTATGTCTAATATCACAGAGGGGACAAACCCCCTTGATATGTATGACGATATAGTTGCGCTTGTTGAAAAGGTGACGATACTTGGGGACATAGAAGACTTGCCACTTGAAGCACTTCATAATTATGCACAGACAATCATCTCTGAAAGTGGTTACAATGATGATGAAGAATCCTCAGTTAAGTTCCAAGAAATCTACGAGAAATGTGATAAAGAATTAGATGAACCAATCCATAAGATCATAACACTTATATCAGATATCTATCCCACTATTAGCATTTCCGAGATTGAGAGTTGGCCAATTGATAAAGTAATCCTTTATTTCACAAGGGCCAAGTTTATACTTATCGGTATGCGTGGTATAGATCCAGAACTTCTTAATGAGATACTTTCTGGAGAATCGGGCAATAGCAGAGAGCCCACACCAACCATAAACTCGACTCCGCAAAATGATGTAGAGCTACGTGAAGTCCTCAATTCTGGCGAACTTACTAATGATCAAAAAGATCTTATACTACGAGAGTATCTAGAAAGAAAATCTGGCATGTAGAGAATTTCTATGGCAGACTGGTGGTATAACGAAAGAAGGCACAAACGACAATCGGCAATATCTCCACTCAAGCTTTTGGGTGTAGGTGTTGTTGGCACTGCGGGTGCAATAGCTGGGTATAAACACCCAGCATTTCGTAAGTATGTTCAAGATCATGCGGAAAACATCCTTGGATTCCTAGAACGAACAACAGCTAGATTTAGAGAAGAACATACAGTAGAGGCGGCAGCTAAAGCCGGATGGCACGTTGGCTCTAAAAAAAGCTTTATGCAAGAAATTGATACAGAGATGCGATGGCGCGTATTCGCTTCGCGTCTCGAAGAAAAACTACCTAGTCAATCAGAAGATGTTAGCAACGAAGTGCTCAGTGTAGTAGGACGTATTGAAAATCGTACGGCTCGTGATGCTATAGCAATTAGTGATAGAGATAGAATCTTATACCAGCTTAGAGAAGACAGAACAGAAGCATTACAGAAAGAGATTGAAACAATCTTCCCAGGTCTCAAAAAAGACTCGGTAGACACAATTATATCTGCAGCTAGCGAAGTTAGAGAAATTAAGTCAGAAGCTTATGCTAGATTCAAAAGTGAAATTGCAGAGCGCTTTGCGAGAGTAACGCGCAAGAGCATTGATCAGAGCAGAGCAAGAACCGGTTGGTTTCATGATCTCTTCGGTACTCAAAGACTAGAATTAAGAGGCGAAGGTACTCCTACAGAAGATCTAGAAAACTTATTTTCACTAATAACACGATATGATAAAGGTAGTGCAAACCCGAAGGTTCTAAAAGAATTCCTAACTGACATGTCCCGCCAAGGTGGGCTTCGGGATTTCACAGTAGACAACTTTCTTGTATCACTAACTAAAGAAGGGCAAGAACGTATCTATGATCTCACCGGTGTAAGAGCTCTTTTCAATAGAGCAAAGAAGACATTTACCCGTGAATTCAAAATACCAATCATTCCAGATGTTCCAGGAGTGTTCAGTGGTATCTCTATTAGAGCCACTAAACTCTTCCCATTCCTAAGACGCGGCGAGTCTAGGAATCTTCACATCCTAAGATTTGGTGAACGACATGTTATACCGGGTGGAATGGAAGGATTAGATAGAAACCTGTATTTACTAGATGGAACTCTCTATGATATTAACACTAGATTAGTATCTCAGCAACATGATGTAAGCGGAGCTCAAGAAATAGTACATGAAATGGAATACCTTTTCAGTGAGTATGGTCCCACACGTGGTAAGAAGTTTGACACAGTACCCAGTGTAAGCGGATATTATTCTTCTCTACTTGCAGATATTGCTGGATTTAGCATGCACAGGGCAAGTGATAATAAGCCAAAAGGTATTCTTAGCATCTTTGATATAGGCAACCAAGAAGAACCAAGTTTTTTACGTAGGATTATTTCCGTATTTACAAAATATAGAGACCCTAAATTTATACGTAATAGATGGGAAGCCATAAAGGGACTTGAGAATACCGATGCCATAAGCGAAGAAACACGATACGGAGCTAGATCAATTATTGGAGCTCTTGGCAAAGATAGCGATTTATCTAACGCAGAAATGGGAGAACTCTACGCTAGATTTTTTGGAGATAGCAGAGCACAGACAGGCACGAATATCATGAGTGACATTGCTAATGAAATTGGATCTAATTTAGATGACGAAGGCAGATCATTACAAGCATTTACGCATGATCGACTTGGAAGAACATACTATAGACTATTGGATCCAACAGATTCGTTGAGTAGACATGATATTGTAGCAACGCCACGAAGCCAAATTATTGGCGAAGAGATGTGGACTTTATCTAATACCAGAACAGTAGAGCAACAGCTAATACAAGATCAACTAGAAAGCAGATTTGTAAACATGCTGGACAGCGTTCTCTCGCTTGAAAGCTCCATCGGAGAAGAACGGGCATCGATATTACAACTGTTCATTGCAATGAAAAATAAAACAGCAACCAAACCAATGACCATAGATTTTCTACGGTCATTAAGTTGGTATATAGGTTCTGTGGTTGATGATCCCATCGTTGCTCAGAAGTTTCTTGGTGGCGTAATAAAAAGCATTTCCAAGTATGTACCAGAGGATGCCTTCATAGAGGCCGCTAGCAGGCGCGGTATTAATACGCTGAGTGATCAGACCAGAGTTGGTCAATCAATACTTGAGAACGCCATAGAGCGAGCTGTACAGGTTTCTTCTAGACCATGGACTACTGGCCCAGCAGAGTTCATTGGAAATGCCTTTGGAACTCAAAGAGGAACAATCATTCAGCGTACCGGATTTATTGAGCGCTTAAAAGCCATTGGGGAGACAGAAGGCGCAGACGTATGGAGTGAAATCAAGCAAGTAGGCAAAGATCTACTAAGTCAGATTATAGCTGGCAGAGGTATTCCAGAAAACATTACTGGCATTACACTAGCACCCTACTTCTTTGGACATCGTATCAATAAGATGCTTGGTGGTGTTGGATTAGCTCTTAGTGATCGATCAATGGGGTCTACGTTTGACATTTATCAGAACATGTTTATGAAACGTATTCTACCATTCCTTGGTATGTATCATGGGTATAACTATCTTAATTACGAGATTAATAGTCTCACGGGCGGATATACTGGACTGTCGGATATCGTTGCAAACGTGCAGGGGTCATTAGCTGTAGACGTAGCAGCAGTATCAAACATGATTCCATTCAGATATATTCCATTCTTTGGTTCGTCAGCGAAACGATACATGTTTGAAAACTTCCCTGGTACAGAGAGAATGTTTGACGAGCCAAAGACAGGGGAGGAAATGGAACGGTGGTTACATAGCGGACACACTGAGGTTAGGCGCAATTTCGCATGGCTACTTTCCAAAGGTCCATATTGGGGAACTTCGCCAGCCAGATTTGAACCTTCATGGTATGCGCAAGCTAAAAGTCATTATCTTGATGAAACAGCTATTGGTGGTCATGCAGCATACTCTCACGCATGGTTCCCAACACCAAGTTACCCATTAGCACCACTAAACAAAATAGTTGATCCATACTGGTGGGAGCGAGAATACTCAGATGAAAGACCTTATATGAGTTCTGATTCAATAGATCCGAACTCATTGTTTGGTGGCATGTTCAATGCTGCGCTGGAAAGCACTCCGATCTTCCCAGGGTACAGCAAACGCATAGATGAATTGGCAGCGGGATATGCACACGCATCGTTAAAGGATCTCATTATAGCACCAGAAGTAGGAAAAGATATTCGCATTCCCATCAGACCAAGAAGCATTAGTATTGGTCGTGGATCCGAACTTGTGCCTCAATCTCCGGGCGGTCTTGTGAATGCACCGAGCGATTATGCTGTGCTTAACTTCGCCAATAGTATGGGACTTCAGGATATACCAGAGGCAAGAGCGGCTGCTCGCAATATCAAAAATAGAACTCTATTCTCTGGATATGGCAGAATGGGCGAAGAGGGGGTAGCCCAAGAGGTTGGATCTGAGGTTGCGTACGATAGCATAAGAAAGTATCTGACGTCGGACAGAAATCTATCACACAATCTAAGCAACCAATTTTACACAGCAACAGAATGGGCTGGTTTATATGGTTTCATGGCCCAGTCTCTCAACAATGCTATTGGTGGACCGTTAAGTGGACCACGCATTGTTCCTGAATCATCTTCATATACACGCAGCATTGGTAGAAGATATTGGGAACAAGGCTGGGGTGGTGTGGGAGATATCGTAGTTGGTAACTACGATCTTCCAGGTGCAGAACTCCTGCGTCGTTTTCTACCATCAAGAAGAACTGATGTACTATATTACAATCCATTACCCAACGATATGCCTGAATGGATTCCTCACTCTGAATTTTATCCGTGGAGAACTGGGGATCCATTCTCTAAAGTGTGGTATGGAGAAGGAGAAAGCAGGTTACCCGGAACAGGGTATGAAGCTCTCTATAATGTGCTAAGAACTCCGAGTGGAGAATACTCGCTACTGCAAAGGTTTATTATTCTAGCTGACGTGGGCTATGGTAGTGACGAGTACTTTATGGCTAAAGAAGCACTACTTGCAATGTGGGATAGATTGCCCATAGAGGCACAAGCAAAGATCATTGAGATTGAAGAACAGACAGAAAAGAGGATGGACAAAACAATCATAACTCCATATCAACACACTGGGCTGCTTGGCGACGCTTGGCAAACCATAGCTCATGCTAATATTCCCATGTTACGAAAATTCGTAACAGCAAGTAGTGTGTCCGAAGCGTACGAACGTAATATCCTATGGGGGAAAGGAACAAAAGGATCATGGTTACATCCATTCAGAGACTATATACAACCTTCATTTGAATATTACTCAAGAGCAGCGGGTCCAATAGGAGCCGGATTAGCTGGTGCATTCCTTGGTCAAGCATTTGTTACCACTCCAAAATATAAACTCATTGCCAGTGCTATTGGTGCCAGTCTTGGCATTGCTAGTTGGGGAATTGTCAACATTGGGTCAATGGGCAGCAGTGGACAACCATTGCCCAGTAGAGTACAACGTAGATTTGAGTTAGAAGAGTATTTTGATATTCTTAGATATATGAAATACAAGGGGCTCGCTACCGAGGCAGAAGCCCAGGGCGATATTGAAAGTTTCAAACAGTACAAGAAAATGTACGAAGGAACAATATATGGTGCCGCTGAGTGGGTTACCAATCATCGTGGAGACAGAGACTATCTATACTGGAAGGTAAGAAGAGGGGTACCAAGAGACCAAAGAGATCTTATGGACGAACTCATTGAGGCTCCGTATGAAGAACGACTTAGGGTTTTCCATAATCTACCAGAATACCAAAAGAAAGCATTTGCAAAGTTGATAGTGCCAGACATTGATTACAATACAGCACCAAGAAGCTTGCAGCAGTATTTCCTAACACATGATCTTCCGTCACCCGATTGGCCAGGATGGTCAGCCGCAACTGATATAGAAACGGCATTTACATCAACAGTACTTGCAAAGACAAAGGATGATCCGTTAGAATACGAAGTATATCCTCAGCAACAGTTAGAACAAGCATTCAACCCGTTAGCGTTGGGTCCACTCAACTTCAGAAAGGGCATCTTGCCAGTCCCTTCATTGAGTCGCAATGGGGATATACAAACAATACTTTCTGGTAAGAACTTTGAAACAACGAACGCTATAGTGATGGATCGTATACAATACAACGAAGCTGATGTAGACTTATCAATACAGCTCGATATGAATATGCATCTCCATGAGGCTATGGGTAGACAAGCTTATAGGGAAGGATACTATTAATGGCTATTTATGAATTCCAATGTCCACAATGCA
The DNA here is from genome assembly GCA_019135895.1 of Bacteroidota bacterium. Lineage (GTDB taxonomy): Bacteria > Bacteroidota > Bacteroidia > Bacteroidales > WCHB1-69 > JAGVVH01. The sequence goes on from JAGVVH010000489.1 coordinate 16,696, forward strand.
AGCATGTCATTAGCAAGAAAATCAACATGAAGAGCAAGAACTACAAGGTAAAGTGCACATGTGGGCATACACTCACACGTAAAGATAGACGCTTGAATTCATTTGGTGTAGTATACAAATGCAGTGGATTTCACTGCAAAGATTATGCTGGAGGTAATGATGTCTGAGAAAGCTAGAGTAACGATCAACCATCTTTTAGATCTTGTTTCGGACGATGAGATTACTAAGGTAGAGTTACGTGTTCCATCGGAAGCATATCCGCATTATGAGCTTAATACACGCACACAGTATGGCATAATCCAGCTACTCAGGAACCCCCTACAGGGTGTCCTAGAGGGTGTTATGGGGCGTGTACAAGTTCACAAGGCGGAGGTTGTAACTGATGGGTCTCTCGATGATTCAGCCGATATCACCGATGTTAGTCCGCAAGCGGAAGCACAAACGAAGCGACCAAAGAGAGGTCGCCCTAAGAAACAAGAACAACCAGCGGAAGATGAACAACCGGCAACGACAGAGTACACATTTGATGTGGGAGATCTAAGAGAGGAACTACCAAATAACGAAGAGTAAATAAATGTTAATGGATTACCAAGACAATAGACCCAAGATTGGTGACGTGATCGAATCCACAATTTATGGAATTGGTCACGTCATCGGTTTTACAGTAGTCGCTGGAACCACATTCGTCATTATCGTTTTCCCAGAAATGGCGACAACGTTCACGGCTCCCATAAATGATTTTATCAATGGGTCTATTAAAATCCTTCGTACATCCAAGAGCTTTAATAATCAACAGATCGAGGCCATGCAAAAGCGTTATGGAATATTTACAGAGCGAAGCGTTCGTGATGCTTATAACGCTGTTGGTTATGGATCCAAAGTACCAAGAGTTCCCAGAATTCCAGGGAAGGAAATCTCGGTCCCAATACCAGAGTTGTCAACGGTTAGCAACGTCCACCCGGTAGTAGTAGAACAAATAACCGTTGAGGCTAAAAGAGGAACATACGGTAGCCTCTATGATCGGGGCATACAAAAAGCAGAAGAGATAGTTACCAAAGCTCTAGATGCAGCTATTAATGAAAAGGGCTTGAATAGCCAAAACGAGATAGAAAGATTAACACAGATACACAGTCAAATCGCTACTGCTTTCTCCAAGCTGAGCAAACAAGGATGGAGTACTACCGCAGACGAGTTTGGGGAGTTAGCACTAAGCTCCACAATTCGCCACAAAGCTATTGAAGTTCTATCAATCATATCTCCAGAGCAAGCTCTTGGCGCTCTTCACTTGGGTGACTCTGAACTTGCAGCAGAATCGATCATGGATTGGGTTTACGCAGAAACAAAGAAGAGCCTCTCCAAAAGCATGCCAATTCTTGGCGACGGTAGATATCAACATTTGTTTGATGATAGTCGCCGAAGCATGACCATAATGCTAAAACAGAAAATAGAAGCTGGACTAGTTAATACACACAGAATTTACCCACGTATAGAAACTGTACGGCCTGGAGACAAAACACTAAGACGTCTAAATGAAGTAGCAATGCAAGTGAGAATGGGCAAGGTTACAGGTTTCATAGAAGATTATTGGTCAGAGTATACATTAGCAGAAAGAAAATCAGCCAGAAATATAATAAAAGATAGAAGAACTCTACTTTTTAGTGAGCTACGTCTTAGAAAAAGAGTACTGACTAGAGCCGAGGAAGAAATAGCGGCCCAGGAGATATTACAAAACCCAAGACTATTTATCGATAGAGCTGCTTCTATACGAAGAAACACTAGTACATATTTTAGAGAAGCCTCGTACGCTTACAATGTAGCGCTATACTCAGCCGCCCAGGATGACACATTATTTCAGGTAGCGCGAGATAAGAGATTGTATTATTCTGGGTCAGATTGGTCGCAACATTACTTTAGAAAATATGAATTACCTATTTCTGGGATAGGAGTAGATAGATTTGTAAAACAAGACACCGCAGAAACCAGAGCATTAAATCGTTACGTTCAACACATCTACGAACAAAGAGTTGGCGGTAAGATAGGACAAAGAATTTCAATTACTGGTTCAGAGAGCAGAGTTAGAACCTCTAAGTTTTTCAGAGACCTAGCTGGCAATGCTCGCTCTGAAATTAGAACATTCTTAGAATCGCCCTCCCTCGTCGTAGGGAGACCCGACCTTGGCCATCTGTTTAGTGGCGAACTGACACCTAAGATCCCACTCAGAACCCATCAAACAACCGATGCAAATGGTAATCTAATTGACATATTCTCATTAGATACCAGAACGTTACTAGAAAGAGATACAGAGGCAATTAGACGACAAAGAATGTCTAGAGTTTTCCGACGATTAATGGTTGACGAACTATCGTCATTTGCAGAAGTTCATAAACAATATAGAGCCCTGAAGCCACAACAAGTGCTAGAACTGTTTAGTGGACAGCGAGTTTTGATGAGTCATAGAGATCCAATGGTTTCAAAATACGCTCCTGGTCTCATACGAGGAAAAGCAGGTGCAAAATTCAATTATTCTATAGTAGATCGAGACATTTTTATGAGTCAGTTTGCTCAATATATTCGTAGTTCAAAAAGAATGCAAACTAAGTTTGCACATTTATATCACAGAACACTACTTAGTGATTATGAGCATGAGCTATCTCTTATTACTGACGTCAACGCTGGTTTGCTAAGACAAGACAAAACATTTATGGGAATGCTTGCAGAAGAAAGAGCAGCGTCCCCTTTCAAGATGGAACTGTCTTATTCTCAATACGACAAAGAAATTGAGTTACTTAGCAAATACGATGACGAAAGATTCATGGAAGTCATGCGTAATTGGCAGTCACCACAAAGTAGATTTAGACATTTATTTCCTAGTCTATATGAAAGAATGATAACAACACCCAAAGACATTGCACGACCAAATCTGATTAGTGCATATACAATTAATGTTGGAGACGAAGAACATCCAAAATGGCAATTGTATTATAAACTGAACAGACCCCATACAGAGTTATTTGGACACAGTGGTAGAGATGAAATAGAACAGGATCTTTTTCCAATGGGGAAGTTTGAGGAACTAGTTAGCCAAGAAAAGATAGGAAGAACCAAATATTCTAGGATAACACGGTTTACGGGTATGGATCAGCTCATGAGCATTCCTGATCCATTTATCGCAGACCGGTTCCGTATCTCTTCAGAAGACGAAAGATATCTTCGTCGTGTACGGGATGTTATTGCTGGATCACTAAGTGGTATCACAGAAAAACTAGAAGAACAGGCGACTACCAATGCTACAGATTCATCCAAGCCGCTTTTAGAAGGGCAAGCAAAGGGTCTTAGCAATGCGTTACATCGTATTGACGCATTACTAAGCACTGGGGAAAAAAGCACTACAGAAGAAATAGAAAACGTATTTGTTAGGATACTTCGTGGTGTGGGTGAATTATTCCGTAGCGATTACGGCGAACAATTTCCTACTTATCAAAGTGATGTGCAGGAGGCTGCAGACAGCGTCTTCGAAGAGCGAACAGTGGAACTGAAACATAGGACCGTCACAATTAGAACCCCACGCATTGAAAACACTTTATTAGAAAAGATTGCCCAAGCTGCGGATTCTAATTACAAGTTTACTAAAGATGAAATATACGAGCTAGTAACAAGGGCGAACCAAGAAGACGCACTTAAAGCCATCATCAGAACCTATTTATCTATTTACAATGCAGGAACAAAACTGCCAATGTGGAATGTACAATACAGTCTAGAAACGCTTATGGATATAGCAGAACAAATCTATAGAGGACTTGAAACAGAGCCCGACCGCCTATTTAAGGTTCTTGAATTTATTGGTAATAGACCAGTAAGCTTAGCTATGCGATATAGGGACGAGGGCGTTTTTGATTCGTACGGAATAGAGATTGAAACAACTGCGCTCGAAACCGAAGAGATAAGGCTACGAGAAAGCGAACGGATTCATGGTCCAAGCATACCAAAAATTGTCTCTAGAACAGAGAATGAGATCCTAGATGAAGCCATGGAATGCATCAAAGAAAACAAAACAAGTAATGATTCTCGCGTAATAGCTTATATTCAAAGTCTTAAAAAATCGTATGAACACGTATATGGTATTGCGTTAAGGTCTGGTCCTCTGCAAGAAGGGTCGATAGAGCTTCTAAACTTAGATCAAATACGGTTAACACTTAGATCTATGAATATTCGTATTGGATCAATGTTTAATGTCCCAACTAAAGTTGTGTCCAGTCAGTTTGGATCACAATATCTAACGGTCACGGATCCTCTTAGAAGAACGGTTGTAAGTACTGGATATATAGATGATATACCTGTACTTAGAGATCCCAAAACCGGTAACATATTACAAGAATACTCTGGCCAAAGAGCACCCATATCTTTAGCTAAAGCAATGGAGCTTTTGCAAAACAGGGACCACAGAGAACTTCTGAAGGGTTTGATGCAATACCTGTCTAAAAATGCTGATGATACAACTTCACAGTCAATCATAGAGGTAGTGAACTCATTAAGTTCAAAAGAAATTTCAGAGATGATTAAAGAAGCCAGAGAGTTTTTAAGTGATAGTGGCGAGCGTATAATTGGCGCAAGGGATCTTGGAGCGTTTATAGGTGAATATATAGCTCACGAGAAACAACTACCAAGTTCGCCCGGCATCATAAGTTTTTACAGGTCAATTATACAAGCTGCAAGGGCGATATCCGCTACAGACAAAAGAGTAATAGAACCAAGAGCCGGATCATTCATAAGATCTGCAATACAGCTAACACTCGGCAGCATTGATAGCAGAACGCTTCAAGAAGCAGTGGTTGACGTTTTTAATGAATATCCAAACAAGAATAAAACAACAGTTCATGAGTACTTCCGAACACCTGCTGGAATTCAAAAACTACTTAGAAGATTGGGACTGAGTCGTGTAACACTAAGCCCGGAAGAAACAAACAAGATTTTAGAAATGATACAACCAGGTACAGACGAGGCTTTGCGTGATCGTGTATCCGAAGTAATTGATTTGTTTAGACCATTTTATGAGCCAGGACAAGTTGAGGGGGAAGGCGTTATTGGGTCCATGGAAACAAAGATCGTACAAGAACTTAGGGCGATGCTTAAGGCTGGAGTAGAAATCAACTTTGACATATTACCAGAACACGCATTCGATCTTATTGGCAAACCATCGGGC
>JAGVVH010000501.1 GCA_019135895.1 Bacteroidota bacterium
GTGGTTGGAATGACATGCATAAACTTGATCGGTTGATGCTACGAACTGCTGGTTGAAACAAACGATATTCTGATATCGTTTTTGCTGTGTCTCTTAAACAAAAATTGCTTCCTGTAAGAGTGAAGTGAAATTATTTCATCACTATAATAGCTTTCAAATACAAATAGTGGTAATTACCAACACAGCCCAACACAGCCTGTCAGTATCTTGGCTAATAAATTTGAGGTGTTCAGGTTATGATAACTATTTATAAAAACAATAACGAATCATCTTGGTCTAAATATGTCTTATGTATTTCTTTTCCAGAGAATATCCAACAGCAGATCAATGAATGGGAAGCAAATTTGGATAAGATGGTTTTTGATGAGCAGATAAAAACAGGAAGTTACCATGGTCGCGTTCCAGTTAGAGATAATATTCGTGAATATATGAAAGGGTTGAATGAAAAAGGGATAGTCAGACCATACTATGGTGCGACAGGTGCACAAGCATGCTCTTATTTTCTGCAAGTCACGCCACCGACATGTGCTATTGGCGTTGAACATGAAACAGCAGAAGAAAAAGTTTCATTTGAAGATTCGGTGGAAATTATTCAAATAGACGCAGCGGAAAATACCCATCGTATCAAAAATGCGTTTATGGTGCGGAATCAAGAATATAGAACCCTTCAAAAATGGAAAAACTGGAATGAAAAAGAAGAGTTCACGTCTCGCTACATTTATAAGTTTTTTTCAACTTCGATTGGAATGGTAATCAAAGTTACAGATACGCACACAAAAGATCAAATTGACATCAGTGATTATGACAATTGGTAGCACATAGAAAGGCTATCCGTGAATTCAAATAATGATCGAAGCCAAAATACAAATAAGAAATATCGTCGTCATATATCCACGATGGAATACTATAACAGAAATGCCCGTGCTTATTATGATCAGACCGTCAATCTGGATATCTCTAATTGCTACAATCAGTTCTTAAAATTTATTCCCCTCAATGGGAAAATTCTGGATGCCGGTTGCGGATCTGGCCGAGATAGCCGCTTGTTCAAACAGCAAGGCTATTCTGTCGTTTCATTTGACATATCGAAAGATCTCGTTGATCTAGCGTCACGGTTAATCGGACAAAAAGTTTTACATATGTCTTTCAGTGACCTTGATTTTGAAAATGAGTTTCACGGGATTTGGGCTAGTGCATCGTTATTACATGTTCCGCAAGAAGAAATAGATGATGTTTTTGGAAAATTATCAAAAGCTCTAAAAGAAAATGGGATTCTTTATGCATCATTCAAGTATGGCAGCAAGGAAAGAAAAGACGGTGACCGATTCTTTAATGACTACAATGAAGAGAAGCTAAAGCTGTTCATAAATTGCCACAAGAATCTTAAAATAGAAAATATCTGGATTACAGAAGATGTCAGAGCTGATCGGAAGAATGAATTTTGGGTGAATGCATTGTTTATGAAGTAAGATTTATACTTTAAATGCAGACGAAAAACGCAGGAGAAGCAATAATAAAGTTTTCAAGAACGCATCTGAAAAATTTATCAAGTCTCTTAACAACATTTATGATTCATAAGAATCATTGTGGCGCAAAATTGCAATCTAGCAATCATCTTTTCCTTGGAGTGAATGATGATTAATCGAACGGAGGTTTTAGAATGGTAAAATTTATTCCAGTCCAATGCCCTGATTATGAATACCCTTCATATATTGATTCCAAAATACAAGAAAGAACAGCCAATTTTTTCAGAGAAAACATTGAGAAAACAAATTTAGATTATATCTCGTTGCACACCGACCATCCCATGTTTTGGAAAAAGAAACAGAGGGATAAAATACTTTCTTCAAATTTTTTAAAAGAATTTCCATCCATTTTTGACAATATTTATGATTCGGGATATTATTGTTTTTCAAAACTATGGTGCGACGACAAAGGATGGAGCAAGGATTTTGCAAGATTCCTTTTGAGATTAACCGATGGAATAGAGTCTAAAAGAATAAAAATCATTGAGATTCATCCGCCGTTCAAAAAATATTGTGACTCTTTCGAGACATTCATTGAGAGATACAAGCCCTTCGAAGAAGAAATTTTAAAAAAGTTACCCTCGACAAAAATATGCATTGAAAACCGATATAATAATAGCAAAACAAAAAAAATTAGCGATTTCATGCTTTCTACCACGAAAGATATTATTGATTTAACAGAATTGATTTCAAATCCGAAGAATAATTTAAATCTGACGCTTGTTGTTGACGTTCCCCAATTATTTTCAGAACACAACAATGATAAAGTAATTTCAGAAGAAAGGTTAATAAGAGAAGTTTTAACTGATTTAAAGCGTATTAGAAATTTCATCACTTACACTCACATATGGGGAAGATCCAAAACAGTCCGTAGGGGGAGAACTTTCAAAGGCGTGCATAATGCTGATTTAAATACTTATTTCGAAAATAATGAAAAGATAAAAAATTGTTTTTTAGAAGGGATTTATGATTTGTTTGATGATGGAATACCAAGATATTTCTTGCCTGAAATATATAATGGAAATGATGAAATGTCGGCTGAAGAGAGCATTAAGTCGATAGTTGACGACTTAAGAAATTATGGCGGCATAGAGTTTATGACATTCGAATGATTGATTAGGACTTTTTAATATGTCTATAAATTTTGTGCCTGATAGAAATATTCCATTTTCTGAAATTAAAACATTCAATCATAAAGGGGTGACGGTTGATAGGATTGAAGATGGGAGTGTTCTTCTGACTGATAGCACTAATTTTATGTGGGTTTATCAGGCCGATGAAACAGTAGCCAGTAAAAAATCAAATGAAAATTATTTAGATTGCAAATCCGAGAATACATATAAAGGCATGATGTTTTCAAGATACGCAGGTAACGACCCCATAAAGATTATTGAAGCCGTTGAAGATCATTTTAATGTTAGGCTAATTTGCGAATACGAGGATGATTATAATAAAATTGTCTGAGAGTTGCGCCTTTCAAACCAGAAATTAGGCGAAGAGCTAAAAACCTCATCCACTCGGACTGGCAATTCCGCTGCGCTCAATTGCCAGCCGGTTATGCAGATGTTGCACATTTCAGACAGTAATTGTTGTTTTCACTTTGACGATAAATCATTTGTTTGTAGGTGAATTCGCCCTCCAGCACAACTCAAATTTGCTGAGAATTCTTTTGCATATAACGGGTTGAAAGAAAAGCGCTGTGCCTTTCTGGGTTTGGTAATCGCAGCATCCTGTTTCCGTATTGATCAGATTCCCGGACCGAACAGAATTAGTTTTTAAATGGTTGGGATCATTCAGGTTTTAAGGCCGTTTTTGCCGGTTCTGGGTATTTACAAGGAACGGCTTACATCGGATAAAAACGTCAGAAACATTCTTTCGTCTGGTTTCAAACAAAAACGCACCCCAGTTCGTTTCTTGCCAGAAAATCCTTCCGATCTTCGATTAACCATAGAACAAATATATGAATAAGAAATTTATATAATAATTCTCAGAAAGGAGGTGACTGTCTATGAAGAAGAAAGTTTACACCCGGCCGGTCTCAGTGGCGCTGTCAGAAGATATGTTCGTTCAGGTGAAGACCATCGCGGACAATCAGGAAATCGGTATCTCGGATTACGTCAGGGAAGCGATTCGGGAAAAGTTGACGACGCACAACCAAAATAATATTCAGAAAGGAGAATAAACAAATGATTGAAAATGCAAAACAGAAATTAGATGTATCGTCATTATCGGAAAATCAATTCATTAATTTGCTTAGTGAATTTCAGGATTATTTAAAAGAAAAACTGGAGCCTTGTATCAATGAAAAAGGCGTTGTCGATTATTGGACCTGCGGTATAGACCACTTTGATCCGCCACCACATTATGACCCGTTTAAAAATATTATGAAATTCTGTGCAATGAAGAATGTCGACTGGGATGAGTTAAAAGAACGCCTTGAAGACTATTCGGGTATTTGTATTTGTTGTGAATGCTTTATTGTTAATCGTATTCCCATAAACGAAGCATAACCAGTCTGGCGGGGCATAGTATTGTCATAATTTAACTTTAAACAGGCAGCTTAAAAAGGTCATCACGATTAACGCCGTTGTGATGACCTTTTTATTTAAAACAATACAGGAGGAATAAACCATGAGAAAAAGAAATTTTCACACATCAATAAATTTGCTGATCATTCGCGAGGGTATCAAGCTCAGACTGGCACAATATGACAAGGAGAATAATTCGATTGTCACCGAGAGCCAGTGAAATGAAAACATAAACAAAATGTCTTTATAAATAGCCGGGATTGGTATTGTCTCTTATTCAATCAATAAACCACCATCCCGGCTAAAACAATCTTGCTGTAAAAAATGTCCTGAAAAATATTTCATCAAGAGCTCTGTTACAGAAGAGCCATAATATCGTCATTGTCCAAATCTAATTTTTTGCCGATGTCAAAAAGGAGATCCTTTTCCTTTTGACTGAAGTTTGCATCAACTTTAGCTATTGCTATTAGCTGCATCAAGAAAGTTACTTTTTCATCTTCTGTATTGAACTTTGGTAAGACAAGCTTAATCTCGTTATCTGGCGTGAGGGCGGATATCAATTCATTTTTAATACTCTGATCAACGTCAGATTTATTAATAGAATCCATGAATAATTTTCGTTCATTGTCATGTATATAACCATCGGCCTGTGCAACTTTTATTAAGGCTTTAAGTTTTTTGATCTCCTGCAACGTACTGATTTCATTTGTTTGCTTAATATTCTCGTTGATAACAGCATCCATTGCATCCAGAATATTATCTTCGTCAGTGTCACCTTTTATGACAATATCTTTTGAAAGCAAATCTTTTGCTGCATTACCAATTTGTCTTGTCATATAACCAACCCAGGTTGCCATTACTGAAGCACCAATTATTGGAATATATCGAGAAGCCGCCCTGACAATTGCTCTCTGAGCAATTCTACCACCCAACATAGCAACCATTCTTTGAATTATACGGGTACTTGCCCTTTTAACAATCACTTGCCCCGCTTTGACTGCCACAAATGAAACGCCAGCAGCACCGACACCTTGAAATAACATATATAGGACAAGTTCCTTTGATACTATTTTCTCTTTATTGTATGCGACGGATAACTTTGCAAGCATTTCTGTTTGTAAACGCAATACCATTATAATGTCAGGTGCAATTGTCAACATTCCCCAAGGGCCAGGTGCAAGACCGGCAAAACCTGATACGCTTGCACATTTCAATGCATATGTATTTACGATTGATTGTGCTTCACTTGAAGATGGTTTATCCGAATTATTAGAAAAATCATCTGCTTTAGACCGAAAAAACTTTGTAATAAGATTCATAATAGGCTGCGTAATTTTTTTTGATATCTCAGTCGTTTTAGTATCTTCGTCCATAATTACCCCCTTATAGTTTATTGAAATTTATTAATATCTACAACCAGACGGATTTACCATCTTGTTTAATTTCAGCACCGCAATTACAACATACGTATATTTTATCACCTCCAAATATGAAACCATTTCTCCATCTCTTAAACTTATGATCTCCCAGTGTGTGGCATTTATAACAACTTACCTTCATGGTTGTTCCCTCAAACATTTTGCCAATACGCTTTTCCTCACTTTTTATTTTTTTATAATCTGAGTAAATTTTTCTGCCGGTGATTTGTCTTTTCATTAACTAACCCTCCTTTGCACAAAACAACTTTTTCCACTGCTTTTACTGCTTTGGTTGCACTATCCTAATAACCACTTGATATGGCTTGGCAGATTATTTTTTCCATCTCAATTTTTAGAGCTGAATTTTCTGTTTCGGCTTTATATAGAGATTCCTTAATTGTGAAAATTTCATTTTTAACGGTCTCAAATTGCTCAATTTTTTCAATCTCTCGCTTATGAAGTATTCTAAATAATAACCAACTCAATCCCGCTGCGAGTAAAAAAGATATTACAACCGATGTGGATATAATTACATGATCCATAAAGGACCTCCTTTTTTGTTTTTGATATCTCTGACCAACTTAAACTTTTTCCCACTGCTGCCACTTCAAACAGGTGGTTGCCGCCGTCGCCTTTTTACCTTTCTGAGCGATACAGTCTGCATGACCTGCATCAGCATTCACGTTGAAAGGTTTATTGGAACGAAAAACGATTTTCCGGTTACCCGACCAGAATGAACATGTCGCGCATTTCTTATCGGTCACTTTATAAACCCCATAGCTGGACATCAAGCCACCCTCATTGTTTAAACACAAATAATCAATCCGGATTGCTATTCGCCGGACACTAAATTCAAGTCCCCTCTTATGAGATAAATTCTCTTGTCTATCGTGCTGTATTCAACCTGGTATTCGATCTCCAGATTTGATTTGATGTAGGCGCCTTTTTTAGGAATGATTATGGTATATTTACCTTGGGACGGACTGGATGATTTGCACTTTAATGCTTCAAGCTCTATAAATTTTTTGCCAAAATGCTCGTATTCGCCTGCTAGAGTACTCTCCATGATTT
>JAGVVH010000517.1 GCA_019135895.1 Bacteroidota bacterium
TTTTCAAACTCTTATTGATCATAAAGATGGATTAACTATTGATGAAGTTGCCGTTAAATGCAACTTGTCTAATTATGCTGCTCAGGTTATGTTGGAAGCATCTCTGACAATTGGGACAATATTGCTTTCTAATGGGAAATTCACTATTGCAAAAGCCGGATTTTTCTTACTAAATGATAAAATGGCAAGAGTTAATATGGATTTTAATCATGATGTTAACTATCTCGGTTTTTTTGATCTGGAAGCAGCCTTGATAAATGGAAAACCCGAAGGACTTAAGGTTTTTGGAGATTGGCCAACAATTTACGAGGGACTTTCAAAATTGCCGGATCAAGCATCAAAGAGTTGGTTTGGCTTTGACCATTTTTATTCTGATAACTCTTTCTCTCAAGCCCTTAAAATAGTTTTTGGAGAAAATGTTAAGACCTTGCTGGACGTTGGAGGAAATACCGGTCGTTGGGCTATGAAATGTGTGGAATATTCTCCCGATGCAGAAGTAACAATTATGGACCTTCCCCAACAACTTGAATTAATGAAAAAACATACTGCCGGTAAACGGGGGACTGATCGCATTCATGGTTATGCCGGAAATCTTTTAGATAATTCTGTCCCTTTTCCAAAAGGGTTTGATGCTATTTGGATGAGCCAGTTTCTTGACTGTTTTTCAGAAGAACAGGTAATTAGCATTTTATCAAGGGCAGCAAATTCAATGAATGAAAAATCGAGACTCTTTATAATGGAAACACTATGGGATCGTCAGCATTTTGAAACTGCTTCTTATTGCCTTACCCAAATTAGCCTTTATTTTACTGTGATGGCAAACGGAAATAGTAAGATGTTTTATTCCGGAGATTTGGAAAGAATGATAAATAGTGCAGGACTTGAAATAGTGGAATACACTGACGGACTTGGGCTGGGACATAGCATTTTGAATTGCAAATTGAAAAAATAGATATTTGTATTATGTCTTTTGCCAATAATATCCTGGAATTAATCCCTCAACGTCCACCATTCGTTTTTGTGGATAAATTGTCAGGCTTAGATAATCCAAATAAATTTTATAGTGAATTACTTGTCAAAATTGATAATCCACTTCTCGAAAAAGATTATCTGTCAGAAGCAGGAATTGTTGAATTTGTCGCACAAAGTATGGCTGCCCATATTGGATATTTTGGTGGGGATGAAGTAAAAATTGGAGTAATAGGTTCTATTAAAAAACTTACTGTTACAAAATTGCCTAAAGTGGGAGATGCTATTTCTGCTGAATTGATTATTACTAATAAAGTTTTTAATATTACCCTTGTAGAGGCTAAAGTATTTTGCAAAGAAAAAGAAATCGCTTTTTGCGAAATGAAAGTAGCTGTGCCTGATTAATGAAATGTTTTATTATTTTTATTTATGAAAGAGTTAGTTGCTAGAAAAGAAATTGAAGTGAGATTTAGTGAGGTTGATAGTATGGGTATTGTTTGGCATGGAGCTTACCTCAAATATCTTGAAGATGGGCGCGAAGCCTTTGGGAAATTATTTCATCTTGGATATATGGAAATGTATGCGCATGGTTTTTATGTTCCACTTGTTGAACTTGATTTACAATATAAAAGACCTTTGAATTATCCGCAAACTATTTTTGTTGAAACCCGTTACATACCTTGCGAAGCTGCCAAAATTAAATTTGACTATGTAATTTATGATATCAATAATATGATTGTTTCAAAAGCAAATAGCACACAGGTTTTTCTTGATAAAGAATATAATTTGATGTTGAACTCACCTGAGTTCTATTTAAAATGGAAAGAGAAATATTTATGAAACATAATATTTTACTTATATATACCGGAGGTACTATTGGGATGATTCAAAATCGGGATACCGGAGCTCTTGAACCATTTCAATTTGAGAATATTTATGAACATTTGCCAATGCTTCGCCTTGTCGATGCTGAAGTCTCTTTTTTGCAAATGGACACAGTAATTGATTCGTCTGATACAAATCCTGATTTTTGGGTAAGTTTGGCTAAAGTAATTTATAATCATTATTATCAGTATGATGGATTCGTTATTTTGCATGGGACAGATACAATGGCTTATACTGCGTCAGCACTCTGCTATCTGCTGGAAAATCTTGCCAAACCAGTTATTTTGACCGGTTCTCAACTTCCACTTGGAGTTATGCGTACGGATGGTCGTGAAAATATTTTAAATTCTATTGAAATTGCTGCATCATACAAAGATGGGAAACCTCGAGTACCTGAAGTATGTATCTATTTCGAGAATTCACTCTATAGAGGAAATAGAGCATATAAAGATAATGCCGAACAATTTCATGCTTTTATTTCTTCTAACTATCCTGTTTTAGCTGAAGTAGGAGTTAAAATTCGCTTTAATGATGCTTATATCCGAAAAATTCCGGAAAACAATCTGATTTTACATACAACACTTGATGATAATATTGCAGTTTTAATACTCTATCCGGGTATAACCTTTAAAGCTATTTCTGCAGTTTTGAACACCCCTGATTTGAGGGCCGTGATTATGGAAACATATGGAGCCGGAAATGCTCCCTCTAATGATGATTTTCTCTCTTTGCTGAAAAAAGGAATTGATAAAGGTATTATTATTATAAATGTTACACAATGTAAAGGTGGTGGATCAGTGGAAATAGGAAAATATGGATCTAGTTTGAAGTTAGGAAATATTGGCGTTATTAGTGGACATGATATTACCACAGAAGCTGCAGTATCGAAACTTATGTACCTCCTTGGGAGTGGTTTGAACAATGATGAAGTTAAACATTGGATGCAGCTGCCTCTTCGTGGTGAAATGACCGCTGATGATGCCTTCTCCAATAATCATTAAGCAACTTATTATGAAAAAAATACATTTCCTGTCAGATAATATAATCACTCCATTAGGGAATTCTTCGGAAGAAAATTTTAATGCTATCCTCTCAGGGAAATCAGGTGTTGTTGAACATGTTAAACCTTGTTTCCAAAATATCCCTTTTTACGCTTCTCTTATTGATGATAGTCAGATTGATATTATGTGGCAGTCACTTAATGCTTGCCAAGAATATACAAGATTTGAAAAAATTGCAATTCTTTCTATATTTTTTGCTTCAAAAAAAATTAATATTGACCTGAGTTCGCCTGATACACTTTTTATTTTATCCACAACCAAAGGTAATATTGCTCTTATTGACCCGAACTTAAATCATCATTTT
>JAGVVH010000287.1 GCA_019135895.1 Bacteroidota bacterium
TGGAGGGGTGGTCGCAGATCGGGGTGGTACATTCCCCTCCTTTGGAGGGGTGGTCGCAGATCGGGGTGGTACATTCCCCTCCTTTGGAGGGGTGGTCGCAGATCGGGGTGGTACATTCCCCTCCTCCGGAGGGGTGTCCGAAGGACGGGGTGGTTACAAGGATATCCCCGGCTTTTGTGCTTCCGCTCCAATAAGCAAAGTAGCTGAATTAGATTATGTACTTACGCCGGGGCGTTACGTAGGCCTGCCTGAGGAAGAAGACGATTTCAATTTTGAAGAGCGTTTTACAGCCCTGAAAGCAGAGTTTGAAGAGCAGCTAAAGGAAGAAGCATGCCTAAATCGTGTTATAGTTGAGAATTTGAAAAAAATCAAAATGTAATAAAGATGGAGGATATAAAATACGTAAATACTACTAAAGAAGAATTTTTAAGTAAGAAATTACTTTTCAAGTATATGCCTTTAGAATTTGCACTAGGTACAATTAAGGAAAAATACCTTTGGTTATGTAATCCTATTATTTGGAAAGACCCATTTGAAAAATGGTTTATCGAAGCAAAGTATCAAGTTAATAATAAGGAAGAGGATTTCCCATTAAAAGGTAAGTTGTTTTGTTCATGCATGACTCAAACTCGTACGAGTGAGGCACATTGGAATAATTATTCTAAAGGTCAAATAGGTATTTCTTTTATAATTAATAGAGAGGAATTGGTAAAGGTTTTAGAAACACACACTAAGCAGTACGATGTATATATCGGTAAAGTAAAATATATAAAAACTAATGATTTTAAAAAGAAAATTTCTAAAATCCCCGGTATTGGAACTATACAGCCAGTAATACTATCTAATCATGAGTTATTAATCAAACTGCTCTTACTTAAAAGGATTGCTTTCACATATGAAGATGAGATTCGGATTATAGTAGTAAAAAAGAATAAGACAAAGGAAAACGGTATTAAACTGCCTTATACTATTCAACCATCTGATTTGATTGAAGGAATCACGATAGATCCAAATGTTGGCGAAAACGTTGAAGTTATGTTAAAAGATCTATTTAAAAACCAATATGGGTTTAGCAAAGTATATAAGTCTCAATTGTATTCTATGCCAAATAATATTAAAATTGAATTATGAGTGAGTGGAAAGAATATAGATTTTCTGATGTAATAGAAATAATTGGAGGCGGAACACCAAAAACGTCAAATCCTGAATACTGGAATGGTAAAATACCATGGCTTTCTGTTGCTGATTTTAATACAGGCAGGAAATATGTATCATCTGCTGAAAAAAAAATTACAGAAAAAGGACTGAATGAGAGTAATACTAAACTCTTAAATTTCGGCGACATTATCATTTCTGCAAGAGGAACAGTTGGAGTTGTTGCTGTATTGGCTAAACCTATGGCTTTTAATCAATCTTGTTATGGTGTTAGAGCAATTGAAAGCCTTACAAATACTGACTATGTTTATTATCTATTGAAAGATACTGTGTCTGATTTTCGGCAAATAGCACACGGTGGGGTTTTTGACACAATTACAAGAGACACTTTCAATGAAATAGAAATTTTACTTCCTTCCCTTCCCGAACAAAAATCCATCGCCTCCGTTCTTTCCAGTCTTGATGATAAAATAGACCTGCTCCACCGCCAAAACGCCACTCTTGAAAAAATGGCGGAAACGTTGTTTAGACAGTGGTTAGCGGAGCCAATAAAGAAAATTTTAAATGAAGGTGCAGTTGTTGAGGGTTTCTCAAATGCTAAATTTGAAAAATGGATAAAAGAAACTGTAGGTGGTGAATGGGGAAAGGAAAATTCAAAAGGAGATTATAATAAAATCGTTTATTGTATTAGAGGAACAGATATAGCAGATCTGAATAATGGTTTACCTGAAAAAGCTCCAATACGATTTGTTAAAGAGAGTAAATTTGAAAGGATAGAACCTCATGAAGGAGATTTGATTCTTGAAATATCAGGAGGTACAGAAAGTCAATCTACAGGTAGAGTATGCTATATAAATCAGGATGTTAAAAGTCTTTTCAAAAATCCAGTAATATTTTCCAACTTTTGTAGAATGATTAGGGTTAAAAAATCCGAATATTCGTTTTTCTTATATTGTTATTTTCAATACCTGTATACTCAAGACGAGTTTTTTAATCTTGAAAATGGAACTTCAGGAATAAAAAATTTAGACTACAAGGCACTATTATTTGAACTTGATTATCCTATGCCAGGCGAAGAATTAGTGCTTGATTTTAACAAGCAAGTTGAACCGTATTTTAAGAAAATTAATCAAAATAAATCCCAAATTCAAACCCTCACTGCCTTGCGTGATACTTTATTGCCGAAGTTGATGAGTGGGGAAGTGACAATAAAAATGTAAACTATGAATATAACCAACGAACAAGCCGAATACCTGCTGAAACTACCCAAAAAGGTGGTTAAAGATGACGTGCTTTTAGATACGCTGACTATTAATCAAGAATATCCATTTAATGCACGTTTTGAGTTGGTGTCGGAAAAAGACGACGAATTTACTTTTATATGGGAAATTCAGCAAAGCAAGAAAAACAGAATCAGGGTTAGTTTTCATCATCAGGAAAACGATAGCAAAACGGGTCTGCTTAGGGTTGATTATAACAGTGGGCATATAAACCCGGAAGTTCTTTCGAAACATGTACCGGAGAAATTTCACCCATTTGTGGGCAAAATATTTTCCCCTAACGAACACCACATCCACTATCATGTGCAAGGCTATAAATCGCTGGCATGGGCTGTTCCTTTATCAGTAGATGAATTTAAAATCAAGGAGTTAAATGATGATGTTAATTATAATAGTACCTTTGCAGATATTTTAAAATTGTTTGCAAAAACAGTTAATATTGAAACAGAAATTATTGTTAATGAATTGCTATTATGAACTGGATTGATAACAGTATAAAAGAATATTACAATTGGTTGTGTGAAAGAACCGTTATAACCAATGATGAACAAACCGGATGGAGTGTAATCATGACACCTTTCCTTGGTTTGTTTAACGACAATATTGAGATATATGCAAAATTGGATAATGGGAAACTGATTTTATCTGACGATGGAATGACTTTATCCAACCTTGAACTTGCTGGTGCTTCAGTTTTACGCTCTCCCAAACGAAAAGAATGGTTAGAAATGATTTTTCTGAATTATGGAATTACGCTTAACGAGAAGAATGAA
>JAGVVH010000438.1 GCA_019135895.1 Bacteroidota bacterium
CTTGCTCAGTCGTATTGAATGCTTGCTCAGTCGTATTGAATACTTGCTCAGTCGTATTGAATACTTGCTCAGTCGTATTGAATGCTTGCTCAGTCGTATTGAATAGCATCTCTTTCGTATTGATAATCGTCTCGGTCATCATAATCACTCCATTTTAAGGTATTTTTGCGTTAATTTTTCTTACAGAGTTTATTTTTTATTAATTTACTATATAATAAATAGTATTATTTTCAATTGTTTTACATGCAGCTTTTGAGAAGAGAAAATTCTCAAATTGCGTTAAAAAGCATTAAATTAATGTGGCGTCGTATAGCTTAATTCCCTTTTTATTGTAGTCTATTTAGCCGATTTTGTGAGCAAAACAAGTATATTAAGCAGGCAATACGATCATCCTCATTAGAGGCTGCAAATATAAAATTAATTTTTAATGTGTGCAAAAAAAACATATTTTATCAAAACTTTTTTTATTAATTATACATAAAGATACTTATATGTAGAAATATTACTATTTTCTTTTGTATTTTCTTGTACTTCATTTTATGTTGTTTCCCCTACCCTTCTAAATAGATTTTAGAGAATTATCCGGGTTTTACTTTGGAGAAGATAGCCCCCAGGATTTATGGAGACAATTATAAAAACATTCATAATTGTCTCCATGGCAACTTTTCCGGTCTTATCCTTTTTTTCTATAAAAGAGCTCTAAGTAAACTTAATTGGGTGGTTTCATATGAAAGGGGTAATAGTGAAAAAAATGAACAGAACCAAGCTTTATTTGATGAATAAATACTATTTTTGCGGAAGAAAAAATCAAAAAAACCAAAATAATACGCAATGAGAATCAAAATTTTCTTTTTTTCAATTCTATTCGTCTTAGCGAATTCACTATTTGGCAACCCGATTGATGTAAACAGTGCCAAGAATATCGGATTTCAATTTCTCTCTTCGCAAATAGCCACTTTAAACAATGCCGACCAGTTACAACTTGCCGGTCAGGCTTCGTCGATGATCAGAGGGGAAAACGCAACCCCCTGTTATTATGTATTCAATGTCGGTAGTGCTGCTTTTGTCATTGTAGCTGCGGATGATCAGGTGCTCCCGATCCTGGGCTATTCGACAGAAAGCACTTTCAATGAAAATGATATTCCAACCAATGTGGCTGCTTATCTGGAAGGTTTCAGGCAGCAAATCAGTCATGTCATACAAAACAACTTACCTGCGACTACTCAAATCACGCAGGAGTGGCAGGCATTACGTTCAGGCACCACCTATTCTACCAGAAGCACTACTTCTGTATCTCCTCTTTTGGAGACCACCTGGAATCAACGGCCTTACTATAATGCACTTTGTCCCTCCGACACTGCTGCTTACGGAGGAAGAGTGCCAACGGGCTGCGTTGCCACTGCTATGGCACAAATCATACGCTATTGGCAATATCCCACACATGGTTCGGGATCACACTCCTATTATGCCAACAATTCCTCTGACGGCTATGGGGATTATGGTTTGCAAAGTGCCAATTTTGCTACTACTACCTATCAGTACAATCTGATGCCTACCTATATTGATGCATACTCTTCCGCAAATGAACTAAATGCTGTTGCAACACTTTGTTATCATTGCGGGGTTGCCGTTGAGATGATGTACGGGCCTGACGGAAGCGGCGCTTATTCATTAGGCACCACTTATCACTCTGCAGAATATGCTTTTGCCAATTACTTTAATTACCCCGAAGTCGATGGAATTTACCGTTCCAACTATAACGACAACAATTGGATCCTTGCCCTGAAAGGAGAACTTGATGAAGGCATTCCTGTCTATTACGCTGCATCAGGTGATGAAGGGGGACATGCTTTTGTATGTGACGGCTATAATTCCAGTGATTATTTCCATTACAACTGGGGATGGGGTGGCTCTTATAACGGTTATTTTCAAATAAACGCTCTCAATCCCGGAGGCATAGGGTTCAATCAGAATCACCGTGCCATACTAAACATCTTTCCACCCAACATCATCAATGCTACTCCCTCTTCTCTAACATTTTACGGAACCGTCGGGACTCCCTCGGCAGCACAAAATGTTGCCGTTACAGGAAGTAATCTCAGTAATCCCATTACGGCATCCGTCTCTTTTCCGTTTCAGATTTCAGACAATAATATCACTTGGGGAACAAGCACCACCCTGGATTCAACGGGAGGAACGCTCTATGTAAGATACAGTCCCACAAATGCCGGATCCCATCAGGGAAGTGTAGTTCTGACAAGCACGGGAGCAGTTTCCGAACATATTACACTATTTGGCAATTCCTGTGCAAATATCAGCACTTTCCCCTGGACTGAAGGATTTGAAGGGGGCACTATTCCAAGTTGCTGGTATGAAATTATAGAATCAGGGCAAACAAGCTGGCTATACCAATATGGTGGCGACGTTTATCCTGCTACCGCCCACTCAGGCTCTTACAACGCCTATTTTTATGCCAACAATTACAATGGAAACAGTGCCAAATTAATCACTCCCGAGCTTAATCTCTCGGGATTATCAAACCCGCAACTTACTTTTTGGCACACTCAAAAGGTATACGGATCAGATCAGGACATTCTAAATATCTATTACAAAACTACTCTCGGCGGATCGTGGGTATTATTACACACTTACAGCAACAATATTTCCACCTGGCAACAGAAGTCCATCAACCTCCCCAATCCGTCGTCCACCTACTTCATTGCTTTTGAAGGGATAGCCAATTATGGATACGGAATTGCCCTTGACGATATTTCTATTGCCAATAATAACACCAGTTATACCATTACCGCCACTGCAGGACAGGGAGGTAGCATAAATCCCTCCGGAGCAAATAATGTACTTACCGGGGGCAGCCTCTCTTTTACCATAACTCCCGACAGTCTCTATTCCATTTCAGATGTAAGGGTTGATAATGTGAGCATAGGAGTCGTTTCAAGTTATCATTTCTCCAATGTAGTTGCCAACCATACCATCGAAGCTCAATTTATCTTAACGCCTGTTCCGACCATCACTACCAATACCACTGATTTATCCTTTGAAAGTTCTCCGGGGGTTCCTTCTGTTTCGCAATATATTTCCGTATACGGGGTAGATATCTCCTCTGAGATTTTCGTTTCAACAGGGAGTCCGTTTCAGGTGTTATGTGATGGCAGTTGGGTTAGTTCCACCTCTTTGCCTCCAAACGGAG
>JAGVVH010000132.1 GCA_019135895.1 Bacteroidota bacterium
GCTGTAAAATTCTTAGATTTTCGAGAACGGTTATTTCATAATTGTGTATTGTTCCTGAAACGGTATCTTTCACGCCGAGCTTCATCGGTTTTTGGGCGCTGTCTTCAGCGGTGATGATCTCTTTGATCTTGATTTGCTGGAGGCATTTAACCAGATCGATACAGGCCTGAATTTCGCTGCGGTAATGGGGCGCTTTCAAATCATCGTGGGATAGAGGATTGAAAATAATTTTCTTCATGGTTTTAAATTCACTGAAGGATGAACAATCCAAACTATTCTTTGCAGCATACTCAAAAAAATTCTTAATCAGTGTTTCCAGCTTGGAGATTTCATTTACCGTGCCGGTATTATTATTCGATTCTAATATCTTATTTCGTGGTAAGATTCTTTTTAACTCAGCCTCACACGATTTGCGCAGATAGTTTGCCGCGGCTGGGTAATCTTTTGCTTTGAAATGTCTTTGCGCATTTTCAAAATGACCGTTACTTCTATCGATCAGAACCGGCTGTTCCGGGGTATTGGGGTTGCCGTCATTCTCAATGTACATTTCCAGTGTTTTAAATTTGCAGGCGTTATTATCGAACCATTGACGCGCTAATTCAAACCATTGTCTATCATAGGTAGAAATAAAAATTTGGAATCCATCTTTAATAAACTCTTCATGGATTATTTGTAAAAGGGGCAGCCTGTTCGATGTATCAAGCCCGATGAAAACGTCATCCAGGAACAGAAGCCGCAAGTCTGATGCCGGATAAGAGCTGGTTTTTATGGATGCCAGGTATAAACAAACAGCCAATGCCGAGAGTCGGGCCTCATTGAGAAAAGTCTGGTAGTGTGAAACTTCCAGGCCAGCATATTGCACAATAAGAGGTAATTCTTCACGCATTTTCCTTTTCTGTGACGGACTAGGCTTATATATTTCCAGATTACGATATTCAATCGTCAAGTTAACTTTATTCTTAAAATAAGCATTGAGGAACTTATTGGTTTTTTCAATAACCTGGCCTAGCAATGTAAATAGCGCGGCGTCAAGTTTGCGCAGTTCATCCTTCGCAGTTTTATATATTCCGTAATGCATTGGCGTGACGAGAAGAATTTTAGCCAACCGGTTGTATTCTTCCAGAAGCGCGACCGTAGTTGCCCCACCTTTCGGATCGGCAATCCTGTGTTCACCGAGCAAGTCCTTTATAATGATATCAAACATATTTGGTCGTGTGTCGGCTGGATCATTTAAGGCATGGATCTTCAGTAATTTCTTGTAATCAAGAAATCCTTTGATCTTGCTGGCTAATTGGATGCGTGGTTGTCGATGGGTTGAATTTGAATCGGGTGCCGAGAAAGTGTAATCGTTTTCTAACCAATGCCCATCAGAATCTTCTTTAGCTATTTTTATTTTCACAGAGCCATTTGTATTATGCATTGCTTTTTCAAATGCATTGAGTTTGTATTCAACGGCGGGCAAAAGAAATGATGAGCCGAAAAAATCTTTTATCGCATTGTAGATGGATGATTTACCGCTGCCGTTTTCACCATAGATTAATAGATGGTGTCCTTTGGGAATGGATATGGTTTCTGGCTTGGCAAATGCCCGGTAGTTGTCGATAGTAATTCCAGTGATCCAGCTCATGGGAAATTCTATTTATTGCTTCCCTTCTATTATTCGTATCTCTTCAATGGTGTCCATTTTGAACAGGGCAATGCTTACCGGGTGCTGGGGGTCGGATAGTTCTTTGTATACTTTTTCTATTATCTTTAATTTTTTTTCATCACTTAAATCTTCTTTTAACTCTGGCAATGCATGAAGGTGCTTCAGCACTTCGGCGTTAGCAGCTTTTATCTCGTCAGGAAAGTAGAGTTCATAGATAATTGCATTATTTAGACGTTCAAAATAAGACGAATCAGCCATTTTGCTCCTAAGAGATACTATATAATTATTTATTGATAAGATTTTATTTTCATCCTCTTGATTTGTTGAGATTAATGGGATTTGCAGTAAAGGTTCCTTGTCTATTTGGTAATTATTTCCCTGTATTTTTCCTTTATGCCATAACCAAAAAGCAACTATCTTAGAATTTAACAACGAAACAAGGTACTTCATGTTAATTTTAGGACATTTAATTATTAAAAAAGTTCTTGATACATAACATGGAAAATCGACAAATGAAAAAGCTGGTACAGCGCATTTTCTGATAGAAAGAATCTTGTCTCCACTAAATATGCATTCTTCGCGTGTCCTGTGAAGACCATATGGCCGATTGACTGATGTAATAATATCCTGATATTGGTCTAAATGTTTTTTTATATTCGGGTAACTCTTTACATGGTTGTTAACGTGTACGCTCGTGTAAAGAATCCAGTATCGATTTTTAACATCAGCGTAGTACCTATTAATCTCCCTGGTCGTGTAATAAGGCCTTATGATGTCCTTCTCTTGATCATTCCAGGTTATGCTTTCTTTTTCTTCATTGCTTAAAACGAATATGCCTTGGCCAACTTGATACCCGGGACGCAACTTTTGCAGATGCATTCTACTTACAAAATCTTGCATAACATCAATTCCACTGAAAACTTCTTCGTCTTTGATGTTAGAATTACCCCTCATCTGAATTTTTTGAATGACATCTGCTAAATTGGATGGAATAAAATTAATATAGTTATCCTTAAAATTTGCCCTCTTAAAATTAAAAGGGTATTTAATATATGTTTTACTTGTTTGATTACTTTCATTTCGCAGGAAACTATTCAATGTTTCTGTTTCTGCATTCACATCTAAGAGTTTGCCATATTTCACTATATATGTTTTGGGATTCTCATTCTTTATGGCCACAAAAACCATTGTTTGAATACTAGCAGAAAATACTTTGTAATCACCAAAGTCCATGTAACATTTTATTATCGCTTCTTGGATCATTTTGTTTCTGAATTTTGATGCACCATCATTGCTAATCCAATTATTTGTTGCAATAAAACACAAAATTCCGTTAACTTTTAAAATATCGATGGATTTAGCGCCAAATAAATACCATAAATCCATTTTCCCTTGATAACAATGTGAATTTCTTGCGCCATCGAAAGCATTTCTAAAGACATCTTCTTTTATATATGGTGGATTCCCAACTACTAAATCAAACCCGTCAATAATACCAAACATCCACTCCGGATCAAAAAACGGGCTGGAGGCATTCTGGTCGTATGGATC
>JAGVVH010000426.1 GCA_019135895.1 Bacteroidota bacterium
GCAATTTGACCGTCTACTGTCTGCCTCTGTCGGTTACGTCACTGATTTTAAGCATCGAGTATACAACAAAAGATTGGGATTTGCTTAGTCCGTATTGCGGATTATCATATTAATAAATAAGGGCGTTATTTTATGATGTTTCTCATTTCCCGATATTCCAAAGGCTAATACTTTATGATATGATGTATTGGCAGCTAAATGTAAACCATAAAACAAAGCTCCATTCATAGCATAGTCTTTGACAGCCTTTACCTCTAATGAGATAAGATCTTTTTCATCTTTGCACATATGTTTATCAAGGGAGGCTTTGTCTTCAATTACTATAATAAAATCCTTAACCACACCACAATACTCGGGATAGCCTGTATTTCCTGTTTGAGATTTAGAAGCTGTTTTGAGTGCTTTATCTATTTCTTGTATATCGCAGCCTTGTGCAGTCAGACTAATATTAGCTTCTTTCAATAATTCGTAAACCCAAAGGTCTGTTTTAACCTCTTTTTTTGCCATATGATATTCCTACTTTAATTGGTACAGTGAGTGAGCGGACATTTATCAAGAGGCTCCGCAATCTGAAAATTTCTTTATTTTTGTTTCAAAGGTACATAATTTGATTTGGCAAAAAACTCAATTATCAAAAATATATTATTTGAGAATCATGATAGCTTCTTTGTCAAGAAGCTAGTATATAATATAATTACAAAATGAGCCCACCCTTAACTCAATAAAAAAAGTTTTTCAAACGATAGAAAAACACGTGCTTTTCTATCGTTTGAAAAACCTATTTTACATTTACTGAGGAAAAAAGACAATGTCCAGTTTATTATTCATTCTTCATAAGAAACTGGGCATAGACTTTTTAATGATTTCTACCCACCCAATTATTTATCAGACCCGACAGGAGGTTTCCCAAGTAGTTCTAATTGATCAACATGAATTTCTGTAGAATAATGTTTTTGACCTTCCTTTTCCCACGTCCGGGTTCTTAATTTTCCTTCTACATATAATTGAGATCCTTTCTTAACGAAATTTTCTATCACTTTAACCAAGCCACCCCATACTACGATATTATGCCAATCTGTTCGGTCTGGTATGACAGTCCCATTTTGTGCAGTATATCCTCTTTCTGTAGTGGCGATGGAAAATGTTGCTACTTTTTTTCCGTCAAATTCTTTAACATCAGGATCATTTCCAACGTTTCCGATGAGCTGAACTTTATTCATATTTCTTTAAATTTATTTGGCGCAAATATATACATAAATTGTTGTATGTATAGCATAACATTTCTTCATATTAATAATTAGTTATACTTTTGTGGAGCAGTAAATCAGCAATATGTGTAAGTTTATTAGAACTTTTCTTTTTTTTGAAATGTTTTATAAAATATACAACAAATTTATTAATTTTGTATGGGAATGGATGAAGGAACAGTTGATGATATTCTTTTTTATATAGTGTCAAACCGAAATTGGTATGCAGGAACAGAGATGACCAGATCAGATGCTAGCATCTTTAAAAGAAAATTTTTGGATGGTGAAATCTCCGAAAAAAGAAAAAGAAATGTCCTGACTAAATTAGGGTATGAATTAAACCAAAAAGAGATATGGAAGAAAAAAATTTAACATTAAGGAAATACGGAAGAGTACCACAGTCTTTCGTTTTTGATAGCAGAGCTCTTTTTAAAAAATATGATGACAGTGCAGCGATTATACAAGATTTGATGATCTTTTATTCTTACAATCGCCTCAATGTAAATCTATTTGGAGAATTTGAATTCACCATTAAGGATTTTTGCGAGGCAATGGGTTATGAAAGGACAACTCTACAGAGAACTATAACCGAATTGAAAGATCCTCCCACTCTTAATGACCATGTTTTCGACTCTGTATTTGAATATGCTCTTTTTCGGTCTTTAAAAGAGGTTGTAATTGTAACTAGGAGAAGAGAAGGTAGAGATGAATTTATACCTTTTCCTTTGTTGGATTATCTATATGTAAATTATGACCGAAGTACTGATAAATTAACTAAAAGAACTTATGTTGTTGAGTTTTCTAAAAAATTTATAAAGAACATATTCAAAGAATATTTTATTCTTGACTATGAGGATTATAATAGGATCACGGATAAGCATATTGACATAATGGGAGTCAATAGATCTTTCTATCTTACGATATGTAAGATGATAACTATTATTCGGAATCTTCGATATAACACGATGAAAGAGAAAAAAGTTTGGGCAGAGGAAAACAATACGTTTATTACCACAGTAGATCAATTATGTGATGTTCTTAGAATCACATGTACAGAAAGTACAGAAAAGAAGAGAGCGTTAACCAAACGACTAAATAAGATACAGAAACAACTGACAAATACACCTTTCCAATATAAGTACGTAAAAAGCAAAGAAAACAGTAGGTGGAAATATTCAATTGAATTTCATTTTTCAAATGAAGTACTTGACGAATATGATGAAAAATTGCGAGCAAAGTTCTTGTTTACCTTACTTTCAAGATGTGAAATGAACTACGGTAAAATTAATTCAAATTATGGAACAGATATTATTCGTGGCAAATTAACACAAGAACAGGAGGAAAACTTTATCGAATGGTTTATGTCTGACAAGGATATGTATGATCAAGAAATATTAGATAGTAATCAAAAATATATAAGAATAGGAAAGTTTTCTATATTTAAGGAGGTGTATAAAGACGTGTATGCCGTTCCTTACAAGGGAAATGATATAGATTTTTCTCTAATAAGATCTCAGAAAAGCCGTTCATAATACTATTTTGTTTCGCGCGATAGAATCTAGCTTGTTTAGTTGTGTAATTCACTACATGAACAGGAGAAAATATAAAGTTTAGTTGTGTAATTCGCTACATAATCCACGCTTTTATATTGTGTAGTGGAGTTTCTCTATTCCAATTTAGTTGTATAATTCGCCACACAGCGTGATAAAATAGGTTTTAGTTGTGTAATTCGCTACATAATCCATGGTTTTATGTTGTGTTGTAGAAGTTTCCCATTCCAATTTAGTTGTGTAATTCGCTACAGGAGTAGCGATAAAAATAGGTTTTAGTTGTGTAATTCGCTACATAATCCACGGTTTAGTTGTGTAATTCGCTACATAATCCACGGTTTAGTTGTGTAATTCGCTACATAATCCACGGTTTAGTTGTGTAATTCGCATCCACGGTTTAGTTGTGTAATTCGCTACATAATCCACGGTTAGTTGTGTAATTCGCTACATGTATGAAATTGCCATTTTATTAGATTTTCAGTAGCTTAGTTGTGTAATTCAGTACATGATATTATTAATATAGAATAACTAGAATAAATGGAATAAACTTTCCTCTTACCATTCATCCTCTTTAAACCCATCATCAGAAAGTTTATGACTTATTTTAAATCTCTCCTTCGTCGAGATTATAACATTACTCTCGCCTTACTAAAACTCACCACCAGTATCAAAAATACTATGATACTATGAAAGGGAATAAATATAAAGACTTCTTTACGATAGCTGTGTAGTTTGCATCCCATATTCTGTCCAGATGAAATCGAATAGACAATATTGCCAAAAACAGACGTTTCCTCTTTATTTCCATTATTAGCTGTGTAGTTCACCTCCCTTTTTATCATTTTTTAGGCTTCCAGTTGTGTAGTTCACCTCCCACTTTCCCATTTAGTTGTGTAGTTCACCTCCCTACAATATTCACGAAAATAAAGGGCTAGACCCTCGTTAGTTGTGTAGTTTGTGCCACTAATATATTAATTTGAATAAACTGAATAAATAAAGGAATAAACTTTCAGATAATCATTTTCTCTCTTCCGCACTCCAGCTCTTGAAAGTTTATATCTTACTTAAAATCTCTCCTACGTCGAGATTAAAAAAAATACTTCCGCCTAATACCTATTTATGAATAATACTTTCGGAAAAAATCTTGTAAGTTGAATAAAAGTGAGTTAAATATTTAATTTCATCGAATAAAATTAATTTCATCGAATAAAAGTGAGTTAAATCTATTATATTTGGTCTTTCATCGAATAAAAGTATTGCTTTATGGACGAAATAGTATTTACTAGTGAACTGGGAAAAGAGAATATTCAAAGATTTTTAAAAAAAAATCTGTTGAGAAAGGTATCCTCTGGAATATATACAAGCAATTTTAAAGATTCTATTGAAGATATTATAAAAAGAAGATGGCTTGATATTATAGGTGTTAAGTATCCTAATTCAATTCTAAGTCATATAACTGCAAAAAAATTGAAGCCGACAGAAAACGGTGATGTTTTTTTAACCTCTACATTGTCATCAAGAAATGACACCAGTATTCCTGGTCTCATTATTCATATAATAAATGGCAACAAAGCATTAGATTCCGATATGAAATTACCTTATAATATTTATGTATCTAGTGAATATAGATGGATGTTAGAGTGTATGCAACCTAGACGAAGCGATGAAGCAGCAGAAAAAGATGTTGAGAGAAATTTGGAGGATATTTTAATTAGAGATGGAAAATCCGGTATCAATGATTATAGAGAGAAACTAAGAGGAATAGCAGAGCAGTTAAATTTCGATAGAGAATTTAATAAGATAAATAAAAAAATATCAGCATTATTGTCGACTCATCCTGTTAGTGTATTAAGCTCAGATTCCGCAATAGCATTAGCAAATGGATTTCCTTTTGATGAGGAGAGAGAAAAGAAGTTCTGTATCTTATTTGAAGCTTTAAACAACTATCATTTTGAAGAACGGAGGTCTTTGCATAGTAAGGTAGAACAATATAATGTATTTGCCTTTTTTGAAAGTTACTTCTCTAATTATATTGAAGGAACAGAGTTTGAGTTAGGAGAGGCTAGAAAGATAATAGAAACTGGTATTGCCCCATCAGGACAGAAAGAAAAGGATGGTCACGATATAATTAGTACATATAAAATAGTCAGCAATATATCTGAGATGAGAATTGTTCCTCACTCGGTTGATGATTTTATATCGATATTGAAGCATCGACATGGCATTTTAATGAAAGAAAGACCAGAAGTTTGTCCTGGAGAATTTAAGAAAGTTCCTAATCGGGCAGGAATGACTGTATTTGTACATCCTCAGAGGGTGGTTGGAACATTAAAAGAATCGTTCAAGTATTATGCCTTATTGAAAGACCCAATGGCGAAAGCAATATTTGTATCTTATGTCGTTTCTGAAACGCACCCTTTTAATGACGGTAATGGAAGAATGTCCAGAATTATGATGAATGCAGAGCTGGAAGCAGCCGGATTGTCTCGTATAATCATCCCTAACGTTTATAGAGATGATTATATACTTTCTTTAAGAAGATTATCGGGACAATCGGATCCTGATGCGTATATAAGAAGTATGGATAAATTACAATTTTTTTCGAGTAAGATTAATTCCCCAGATGAGAAGGAAGTTGAAATGTACCTTAGATCCTGCAACGCATTTACAGATCCTACAAAGGCTTACCTAAAGTTGGAGAAGAATGTAAAGGATGATGCAGATATTGTATTTGAGGATGCTTTCCATAGGTCTGATTGGGAAATGTTAGTTAGTATGTCTCAGAAAGGGTATATACCTTCGGATAATATTCTTGTAAAAATAGGATATGAAAAAATGGATCCTTCTCAAAAATCCGCCATAGATTGTATATTTAATATAGAACAATTGAAATCTCAGGTCAAGGATTATGTAAAGAATAAGAACAATAGTTTGGATATTTAAATTTGTAAAAAATAGTGAACATGAAGATAGAAGATTTTGATTCTTATGAAGAATACAGTGAGGCTTATAGTGAGCTAGTTCAACTGTTCCAGTCTAAAAAAATAACACTTTTGGAGTTCATAAAAAAGGAGGACAATCTGTACTCTGAGTATAAATTATACCTCCAGGACTTCAATATGAAAGAGAGTGAAGATACTGCATTGCAATTCATGGATTATAGAGAAAATATAGTAGAACACTAGTGTCTCTTAAAATTATTTAAATTCAAAATTAAGATTCTTATTCATAACGTTTTAGCCCTATGATACCCTGTCCGGGTTTTGAAATGCTTACCTTTGCATCCGATTCAAAATCGGAACAGATATGCATACAGGGATATTCGTTTTTGCACAGATTGTACAATTCCTCCCTCAGAGG
>JAGVVH010000414.1 GCA_019135895.1 Bacteroidota bacterium
GCAAATGCTCAGCAATCCGAAGCTGACCAGACGAGTCGGAACGGGCACGGCCAAGGACCAACCGGCAAGAGTACTTACCGACCATGCCACGATGCAGGAGCAGCCTAGACCGGGCGCAAAAACAGATATAGAAAATAAACTAGACAAATCATATCATTATACAGAGGCAAAGTGGGCGGAATCGATTAAGAAACGTGGCCTTCGTGAAGGCAGCTACGCAACACCATCTGGTGAGTTAAGTCCGCTTCAGGCACAAATAGAACTTGCGTTGCCACCCAATAAAACGGCACCAAATACAAAGATTAAAATTGATTTAGATGGTTTACGTAAAGCTGGTTACGATATTCCTGAAATTACGCGGGTTTCAGGAACTGTTAAAGGCGCTGATGGTCGTGTTTACCAAATGCCGGGTGGTGGCTATGAAATGAAATTTCCGTATCAAATTCCACCAAAGTACTTGGAGGTTATATTACCAAAATGAAAAATAATGATATAAAAATATTATGGAATGAAAAACGCCAATATCTTGATGAACTGTCCGAAAAAATGAAAGATAGTATGTATGTAACTTTCTCGTTGCTAGAAATGTACGACAAATCACCGGAAGAAGAAAAACCAGGAATTAATGAAGTCCTTGCGGACTGGCTTCTTTCTGATGATGGCAAGGCTCGCTACGACGCGAGATTTATTATTGGTGAAAGAGTTATTAAGTCGTTAAAAAGTACCGTTGAAAAGGCAATTGCACTTGGAAAGCAAAGAAGTGGGCCTTCGGCAATTGATGAGGTTGAGGTGCTTGAGAATTTACTAAATGAGTTAAAATAAAAGCCGTACCCCGGCACTAAAGCCGATTTGTACGCTCATGCTGATTTTTTCGTTGGGTCATTGAAATAGGGGAGTATTTATGCTTGAGAGATTAGGCAGGAGCAGCCAAGGCCATCTAAAATAAAGGGACTTAAAGTTACTTCTACTGAAGAAATAGCGCAATCAGACCTTCAAGCATGGTATCAAAAGCAGAATGATGTTTTTTAAAATCCTGAATATTTAGATTCTCATTTACGAGGTTCTGATCTTTCTAAACCCATTTATAAAAAAATACTTCCTGAGGGTACAGAAATTATACAATATCAGGGTAAGCGCGGGCCGGGCATGTATGCTTCTTATCCCGGAGCTTCAATGGATTCTTTGGCAATAAACGGCGAAAGAACCCTTGTGACTTATAAAACAACTGCCCCAGTAGAAGTAATTGAAAGTACAGCAGCCAAATTTCCAGTCGGTAAGGTGCCAAATGTAGGTGGTGCTGGTGGAGGAAAACAAGTAATTTTGCCTTCAGGATGGCAGAAGGTTGCTAAAACTATTCCTAAATAAGGACGAATGTTATGAAAAATCAAAGGGAAATTCTTAATGAACTACAAAATGTAAAAAAAGCTACATCTCTATATTTGGCACAAGAACCAGAAGCGGAAGATTTAAAATGGGTTGCAGATGAATTAACACGCATAGAGAAACTCATTTTAAACAATTGGCCATTAAGCGCTGATAATAAAAAAACGATTGAAATTGGCGTGTATGGAGCACGCAATCTTCATGAATTAGAAAACGCAAAGCTAGCCGTCATGTTATCTAAATTAGATGCGCAACTGAAAAACTCTTAAGATCATAAATTCGTGCAATAAGATCGCTTAACCGGATAGCGCGCCCGTGGCGTGCTCCCGGTGAGCTTTTCGCGTGGCAGGGATGGTACGTAACTAATGAAGAGTAGGCCAACATACCAGGTGTTCGCAGGGCGGAAGGAGGAGAAGGCAGGCTCGTCATCGCGTGCCTTTTCCATCTCCCGATTGGGTGGAGAAAATCGATATGAACATACGTTGTATCTGCAACGACTCTGACATTGCCGCTGTCGCGGCAGTTTTTACTATGTTGGTACATGAACTTGGAGCGTCATATTACGATGCTACACAGAGGAATGCGTGGGCAGCTCGCCTGTCTGGCCTGCGGATTCTTCTGGCAATCGAGAAGAGTGCGATTGTCGGGTTCATTTGTTACGAGCCCAACGGTCACATCGAGTTTTTTTACACCGCCCCGGGTTTCGAGCGTCAAGGCGTCGCATCTGCTCTATATCGCGAGGTAGAGAAAGCGCTTCCAGGAGTTTCGCTTTTCACAGAAGCCAGTCTGGCTGCAAAGCCCTTCTTCATGCAGCACGGTTTTACCGTAGTCGAGTGGGTGGATGTGGTACTTTTGAAGCTTGCAAGGTGTTTGGATACTCAAAATACAGAACTCTTATCAAAGGAGCTTTAGGAGCGTAATTATGAAAAAAATAACAATTGTCCTTGTTTTGTTATTAACGGCGGCTTGCACAACAAACAACAATTTATGCACGGATTTTGAAAACTACAGATTCAATCCATTTCAATTTCCATATCCGGAATACTATATGAAAGCAAAAGTTATTGATATTGATAAACTACATTCACCTTCCCATGACGGTCAAACCAAAATAAATTTCTTTGGCCTTTCCGCAGTAATTTCAAAAGAATGGTTTAGCAATCAAGACATCTCCGCTGATGGCAAAACAATTACTTTTCTAATAGACAATGAAAAAAGTTTCTTTTTATATCAAGATAGCGAGCAATTAATGGGGTGCGCCCTGCCTGAATCAAGAGAAGCTAATAAAGACTTTTGCTCGGCATTTAATTCTACAAAGGAATATTACGAGAAGCTTTACATGCTCACGCCTGATGATCTACGCAAAAAAGAATACGCAGCTAAAGGTAATAGCTGGATAGTTCATCAAAAAGGTTCTTGGTTTGCAGCTCCCAGGCAAGTAACAGCTATTTATAAATACGAAGGTAATGATTTCGTAGCATATCGGCGAGATTTTAAAACAGACAAATCGGGAGACAAAACAGTGACTTCAGAAGTGGTAATATTTCATAAAATAAATGCACCGAATGCCATTGTCATTGGCTCGCTCGTTGAAAAGAACGATGAATTATTCCGTCAGCTACTAACAACGTTAAAATAGATGATAATATTATAACAAAAACGTTAATGGCGATCGACACCCCCAGGTATTTGTTGCAAGCAAAAAATGGAGAAAGTTGCAAAACAAAAATCCATAAAGTTGCAATTGGAAAATCCATAAAGTTGCAAACCCTGTTGCATGCATAAAGCGTCCCATCA
>JAGVVH010000363.1 GCA_019135895.1 Bacteroidota bacterium
CTTCCTTTGCAAGTCCGTGAACTACCCCTTGCCTAAAGGCGAAGGGGCTTCGGAAGTCATCACTCCGACTAATGTCGGCAGTTCGTTCCGATTTTTAAGTCTGCGTTCCACAGACAAATAAAATGAGAGGCTCCCACTTTCCTCTCTTGTGCCTAAAGTCTTTTCTCTTTCGGGGGGCAGGATGGCATTTGTCCTTTAGCCTGAGTGGTTTTAAATATTTTAACGGGCGTTTAGGTTTTTGGACAACTCGCTTTCGCCTCTTGCCTCGCTTGACCATGCGCCCGTTATATTGGCAGGGTGTCGAATTTTTACAGCTAACATGAATGTTGCCAACCTTTATCAGAGGTACGACTTGCCCTCGACACTGGGTGCACTGCGGGGCGATAAACTCCCATGTGCTTTAGCATCCTGCCAAATTTCATTAATTTCAAAGAACTTCCCATAAAAGGGCGGGACTCTCCCCCGCCCCTGCACTAACCCAACCCACAAAAAACCACTACTAAGATAACTATAATTGATTAACAATAGAACTATATATATCTATTTTTATCAACAAAAATTAAAGGCTGAAGTTAATCCGGTTAAACTCCCCGTGTTTGGGATGAACAAGACATGCACTCTGACCGGGCAATCCATGCCTGCGTTCCCCATTTTTCATATAGGTTCCGTTCTTCACCATTCGACTTTCACATCTTTTACAAATCATAGTTTACTGATTTAGTTTAACAACTTTAACGTATATTATTGATTTTTAATTAACGTATATTATTGATTTTTAATACGCTCTTTCGGTTCAAAGGAACGTATGTCTTTCTTACGTGGAATATATATCATGCCGTCGTTGTCGATTATCAAAACGTTGTTATTATCTATATCGGCAATCTCACCTCTCAGGATGAATCCTGTCGTGATATACCAATCCCCGTCAATAGGAACTTTTCTTTTCTTGCGCAGCGTAAAACTGACCTCTCCGTAATCGCCTATGTTCATCTTTTCACCCATTATCTTTATGTTTGATTAAACCATCACGGAAAGCGCGCGCCCCCTCTTTGAATCCTAACCATTCCCCCCGTTCGAATCCTTTACTTGATTCACAATTTGCGACATCATCTGCCTTATGTTCAATATCCGCATCCGTCACCTCTTTCAGCTTGGCCTCGTGGTAGGCTTGCATAAGTTCAATTATCTCATCTTTTTCTAATCTACCCACAACAGTAGTTTTGTCGTGGAGTTGATTTTCATAAAACTCTTTTGCAGTCAAGGATTCAGTAATTTTTGATTCTCTCTTCTTGGCTTCGTGATAGGCTTGTATGGCTTCAATCATATCTTTTTCAGTCATTCCACTGGATTTCAGTCTATATCTAAACAGTATTTCTTCTGCAAGTGCAAGTTTGTCTTTCATGGCTTTACACATCTTTTTTAAACATTATAAGATTATCAATTTGTTCGGCAAGTTTCAATACAATTTCTTCGAGCCTATTAATTCTCATCTGTTCCTCTCTACTTGGATGTCCGAAAATTTCAGCTCTAAGTTTCTCTTCTACCTGTTTTTTGATTGTTTTCATAGCTTTACTTGTTTCGTTTGATTATTTCTTCTTTTGTTTTCATTTCTGATTTTGTTTGATTATTCACATTTTTAGATTAAATGTGTTAAAAGCATTCCATAATAAACACATCAGGCATCACGCCCCTGTTCTTGTTCTTCTGCGCCCGTACACGCTCCTTGTGCTGTTGGCGGTAAGCATTCATGTACTCTCTGTGATACTTCAGCTTTTCGTCTTTAGTTTTTGGTTTCATATTTTAAACCTCCAAAAATCCAAGTTCAACATCCTTCACAAGCCTCGGGATAAGTTCACGATATTTTTTTTCTGTCTCGCAAAACCCCTCAACAGTCTTGACGCAATATATTACAGTAGTTCTGTCAAGTCCACATATTCTTCCAACTTCTTTGTCGCTCATTTTTTTTGCTTTTACAAGCACATAAGCATACACCTGACGAGCATTAGAAATTTCCCGCTTCCTGGTTTTAACAAAGAGCAAATTCTCTGAAATTTTAAATTCATCACAAACAGCTTTTTTAAGCGTTTTGGGCTTATCTGCACCCTCATAAGTAGTTGATGCCATTCTTCGGGTTTGAATCATTTTCAATGCCACCTCTGCGGGTGTTGCACCCATTATCAACATTGCCTCAATATCTAATTGAGCCTGTTGTAATTCAAGTTCAAGCGTTTCCATAGTTAGTTTTTGAGTTTATATTCGACTACATATTTCTGTTTGCCATCTGGTTATCTTCCGGCGACGGCTCTCAATATCTAAGCCCCGCTTGCGTAAGTCGTAGATACGGGCGGACAGCCGGAAACAGGAGAACTTATACAAAGCTTCCAGAGGCGTTAACGTCCTCCCGGATAACAGGTACTTTTCGATTCGCTTGTTTTGTGTTTCCATAGTTCTGTTTTTTAAAATGGTGGTTCTTCATGTGTTGGTTCATAGAAATTTATCAGTTCTTCTTTAACGGGCTTATCGTTGCGTTTGAAATAGCTTATATTATCCCACGCCACATTATAGCCGTCATATACCGCAAACCGCCCGTTATTTATGTTGTATTTCCATGTGCAGTAACCTATTTCCCCTAAGTGCTTAAACTTGACTTTCTGAATGTAAACCTTAATGACTTCTTCAACCATATCCCGGTAAACAGTAAGTCCAAAATCCGTCTTGTTGTAGAAGTTTGCAGAACCGGATATGTCATAAAGGTTAGGTACTTCATATTTCCCGTTCTCCTTTTTCATCTTTGTTGGATGTGCCACAAGGATTACCATTACGTTCTTACGCTTGGCAAAGTTGCCTATCTTGTCAAAGAATGATGATATGTAATGTGTCTCAGACACCCCGGTTGGTATCTTATGTTCAAGCCGGTTATAAGGGTCAATGACCAGTACATTTATCCCTTTCCTCTCGACAAGACCAGAAGCCCTTGATAAGATACTGTCAACGGTGAAATCTTCTTCAGGAAAGATGAAGTAAAAGTTCTTTTCCATATAAGCGACTGCCTCCTCAAATACATTACGGGGCATATCTGTTGCGTTACACCTCTTTCCTGTTATCTTCTCAACAATTTTGCTTATGTGTAATTCAATAGGCCAGTTCTCAGGCGAGAAATAACCCGGTTTCCAACCTCTGAGAATATTAAGCCTCGTAAGAATAAAGTCAATAAACTCACTCTTACCGTGTCCAACCGTGTAAACCCTACCGGTTTGCCATTTAAGCAGTTTATCAAACTCCGGTATGTCTATCAGTTCACCTCCGGGCAATCCCTTAAAGTAAAGCTGATCTAATTCGTCACGAAGATCCGCAGTCGTGAATACCCCCTCAATAGGGAACGGCTCGCATGAATCAATAACCTCACGTAACTTTTCGGCACCGTACTTAATCAGATATTCGTTAGCATCCTTACACTCCCCGAAGTCAACCTTATAACACCGTTCAATGCCTATCCTGCGGGCAAGTTCATTCCGCAGTTTATAACCTGGTTCATCCTGGTCAACGGCAAGAATTATCTTTTCTGCCCCGGCTATATCATCAATACAGTTTTCAATGAAGTCAATAGATTTTGCCCCGTTAGGGACTGATAGAACGCCTTTATAACCGGCTTCAATTAGTGACAGGCAATCAAACTCCCCTTCCGTTATGATTATATCTTTTGCCCCTTTTGCTGAATCAATATTGAAAAATATCAGTTCAGCATCTTTATACATCTTGAAGTTCTTCTTTGCGTCCCGGTACTTGATGTTTACCAATTCCCCACCCCTCCAGTAATTAAACTGAATTGTCATCGCTTCAGCACCGGCAATATATTCCTTTCCTGAACTTACAATATTGTTCCATCGAATTGTTGCCTGAGAAATCTTACGCCCCTCAAAGTATTTAATTCCCTTTTGATCGGAACATAAAACACTGCATCGCATCGGTGACACTTGCCAGTTTTGCTGTCAATGTTAAAAGATAAATCTTTATTATGTTCTTTGCCCTTGGAATGGGAAGACGAACAAACAGGACATACTATTTTCACATTACCAGTTGCATTCTTTGGTAATGTGATTTCATAAGTTTTGCCGTCAATATGGTTTTTGACTATCATTAGTAAACCATTTCGTCTTTTGGTTGCCGGACAGGAAGTATATCATTCCACCTTTTTTGATTCAGGTAGGTTTCCGGATATGGCAGATATTGCATGTCCTTAATTGATTTTTTAAATGCCGGGACAGTATCAATGATTTTCTGCCTTTCAGCATCAGAAAGAGAATACCACTTCTTTTCACATTTAGATTTATCACCTACCTTTTTGTCGTACAAATCCCAGAATATTTCAAAATCAATTTTCGCCTCCTTGTCTTTACCAGTACCTTTACCAGTACCTTTACCTATACCTTGTTCCTGACTTTTAGGAACGTGTTGCGTAACATTTACATAACTTTTATCTAAATTTAATGTAAAGTCACTATTTATAAGTCCGTATTTTTCAAGTATTTGCCTCGCCTGTGCAACTATGAACTTTTGCGAAGTCAAGTCTTTATACTGCCATTCAATAAACTTTGGCATAAAGTATTTACCTGAACCATTCAAAGGAATTAGATAACCTTCAGGTAAAAATTCCAAGTCAGTTATCTTCTTTCCTATCCAAAATTCAGCATCTTCAAAGTCCAAGTCAATGATGCCTCCGTTGTCACATTTTAGCATCAGATAGATAAGAAATATTTTCTTTTCAGGCGGTAGCTTCCTTATCCACTTCTGGTCTAAAAAGCCCGTGTCAATAAATCGCTTAGCCATGACTATTAATTTTTTCAAAATAGAATACGATAGGTTTAATTACTTCCTTAACCAAACCGAACCTTTTTAGTAAAGTATATTTTGTTCCTCGGTTCAGAATTTTCATCTTATTAAGAAGTTCATTCCTCCATTCATCTACTGTAAATGAATTTTTTGATGTATTGCATAAAACACATGAAGGATTATAGTTTTCAATTTTGTTTAATGCGGATACATTTTGAGGTGGGTAAGAATGTCTTTTTAAAGGAACAATATGATCCACATGAAAAGTATCCCTTGTTATTTCAACGCCGCAATAAGCACAATGACCATTATATTTTTTAAATATCAGGTCTCTGGTAAATGGATTACATTTATCGTTATTCATTTCACTTCCTCCCAAAAAGGAACCCCGTCCGGTACAAAAAAACCTCCAGGCCCCTGGGAGTGTGACGCTCCAGCCTGAAGGAATTGATGCCCGTAACGGGGTATTTTAAAAGTTAAAGGTCTTATTAAAGAATTCATGTCACTTAATTTGGTATCACAAATATAACTATTATCTTTTACAATAGAACTATCTATATGTATTATTTTATTAATCCGCAAATATATTACAATAATTCAGACCACTGAGAGGCCATAGCTCTTGCAATACCAGGGAAGGTTTTGCTTCTTAAATGTCCTCTTTTTTCTCCTGCACTTAATGCAACCATATAATCACGACTGAATGTCTTGCCATTTTTACAGGTATAAATATCCGGTTCCACAATCTGAGTAGGAAATAAGGGAGGCAATCCATGAAGCCATAAACAAGTTGCCTTGCGTGAAGTGTTGCCAAATTGCCATGGTTGAATGATGCAATCTGGTTTACGATAGATTGTTGACATTATCCCTATCGGGTTTTCAATCGCCCACTTTGGAATTTTTGTTTTTGTAAGTTCCATAAAGAAATCAATTCCTTCCTGTTGTCTCCCGTCTTTACGTTTCTGTTCAAAGTGTCTCGCACCGCTGACCGCCAGGTGTGTGCATGGAGGGAAGGCTATCATCATATCCCATCCGTCGTTTAGGTGTTTCAAGACGTCATCTTTTATATGCCATTCTGGATGGTTTCCTGAAGTTTCTAAAAGATCACACGACCAAGCATTATGACCACGTTTTCTAAATTCTTCAGTAACAATACCAGATTCCTCGCAAGCTATGAGTACATTCATAATTTTATAATATTTTCATGTATTTCCCTATGGCAACGACAACAAACTAAGATACATTTATCTAATTCCGGTTTTAATGTACTCAGTGATTTTCTTCTATCTATTCCTCTTGAATTTAAGGACTTCTCTTTTTTTGCTGGATCAATATGATGAAATTCCAATGCCGTTAAACATTTATCATAACCACAAACTTGACATTTACCTCCCTTATAATTTACGGCATCTCTCTTTATCTTTAACAATCTTTGCTTATAAGAAGCCAATTTTTTCTTCCTTACTTCAGGTCTTTTATAGTAATCCTCCCTTAATCTTTTATTATCTATTTCTCTCTTTTCGGGATTATTCCTTCTTTTCTGAGTATGTTTGTAAGCACATTCCTTACAATAAGAACGATAATAATTCTTATATCTATAAAACTCCGTAATTGGTTTAATTAATCCGCAATTACTACATTCCTTCTTGCCGTCAATTATGGGATACTTTATTTTAAACATTGTATTTTTATTGTAAAGATAAATAAAATGTATGACATACAAGAATTATTTAACAATTATATATATCACACGAGTACGCCTCATGCCCTCTTTCTCTAAAGGCAATGCAAACCGCCTGGCTTTCCTCACAAGCTACTAATACTCTCATATTCCATTTCTATTTTCCACTCATGTCCGTCGACACATTCATAGCTCCCCGGTTCCTCGGAACGTGCCAGCGAGTAGTCGACATATACTGTTTCTCGTCCTTCCGGTTCAGGGATGATTAACCGGCTGATGCGGTAGACTTCGGTGTTTCCGCAGATGGGGCATTTAATTTGTGGTATCATCTTAGTAGGTTTCATTTAACATAAAAATGTTTAGTTGAGGGCGACTTTGGGATAACTGGAATATTAAGACTTTCGGCAAGTTCTATTTCG
>JAGVVH010000565.1 GCA_019135895.1 Bacteroidota bacterium
TGGATAATATACGCGACCTTCTTCTGCCACTCAAGGATGAAGAAAAGCCGGATGACGGACAACTCTATTTCGACTTCAAATTTGATTAACATAAATTAAGAGACACTAGTGATAGTAGAAATATAAGTATATGTTGAAGACTGATATTAGAAACAAAAACGAAGAACTTTTTACCAATCTAATGATTGAGAAGATTGAAAGTTTATCTGAAAATTGGCATCAACCATGGACAAATACTAATACATCTGGATTCCCTCAAAACCTATCAGGTAGGAAATATAATGGAGTCAATGCAATGTTATTGTATATGTTATGTGAAAAGTATAGTTATAAGATGCCTGTATTCATGACATTTAATCAAGCATCAGAGATGAAAGTGATGATAAGGAAGGGGGAAAAATCTTTTCCTGTCATTTTTTATACTATGAATGTTAGGAATAAAGAAAACAATCAAAGCATAACTTATGATGATTATAAGAATTTATCTAAGGAGGATAGAAGTAAATATGATACGTATCCTGTTCTTGTATATCATAATGTGTTTAATATCGATCAGACAAATCTGAAAGAAGTAAAGCCGGAACTGTATTCACAACTTGAAGCTAAGTTTAAGGTAGAAGTTGTAGTTAAGGATGGTCAATATATTTATCCACCGATAGATGAGATGATAAATAACAAAGGGTGGCTTTGTAATATAGATGTAAAGTTATCCAATAATGCGTTTTATTCGCCAGTTCATGACTCTATAACGGTTCCTCTCAAGGCTCAGTTCGAGTCTGGGGAAGCTTTCTATGGAACGCTACTTCATGAGATGACACATAGTACAGCAATAGAATCTCGTCTGAACAGGGAGACGGGACATGTTTTTGGAGATTCTAAATATGCAAAGGAGGAATTGGTTGCGGAACTTACTTCTGCCATGTTATGCCAATCTATGGGTATAACAAAGACTATACAAGAAGAGAATGCTGCATATTTGAAGTCCTGGTTGGGGGAATTGCGTAAATCTCCAAGTTACTTGATGAATGTTTTGTTTGACGTAAAGAAAGCTTCTAGTATGATAAGTGATGAGGTGATGAAGTTTGACAATACGATTGAGCAGAAAAATGATGTCGAGTTAGAACGGGCACAAGACAACATAAAAACAGACAAAAAAGAGGATAGTAATTTAGAGAGAGAGCCGTTTGATTGGCAGAAGCAAAGTCAAGAGTACAATGAGAAACATAATCTCAATTTTAATGGTAACATTAACAATACAAGTGAATTAGATACATTTTTTAATACGATGTATCAGCCAAAAGAAGGGCAAAATATTGGGATTTTAGGCGAAAAATACTTATATTTGTTACAAGAGAAAAATAAATCAGAACAACGACCAGCGGGTCAGTTCCTGATTGATCCTGATTTAATCCGTGATGTTTTAGATTGCATGGGATATGATAGAACCAATGTGTTGGAATATAAAAGATATGGAAATCAATTGTGCGACCAAATATTTGATTATGCGGTTAAAGAGGTTTCTACACAAAAAGATAAAAGCATCCTGTTCCTTACAGGAAGTCCGGCATCAGGAAAAGGTCATGCGTTAAAAGATGAGAAAATATCAGCAGATATTAATCTAAATGGGATCAAAATGTATTAAAGATCTTCTTAATAAAGAATTCAAAGTTGATTATGTTCAGGTATATAATGATTTTCATACTTCATATAAGAACATGATTAATAGAGGTTTACAAGAAGGTAGATTTGTTGATTTTGAATTTTTTATGAAGTCGTTTACTGATCAAAAGAATAGAGCATTTGATATTTTGGACCTGTTTTCCGTGGAATCAAGAAATAATGCCTTTACTTTTAAGGGAATTGATTGTTCTGAAAATATAATAAAAAACCAAATTCTTGGTTTGAAATCTTCAAATGGGGAATTTGTATATAAAGTGAGTTATGATGAACTAAATAAATGTTACGATTATGGAACACAAATTTTACAAGGACTTGAACGAAGAGATAGAAATGAACGGTTGGATAAGGCCAGAGATCCTGCCTTTAGAGACATTGCAAAAGATAAACTTGCCGCTCAGTTACGAGGATTATCGATGGTTATGCAGGAATGGTTACACGATAAACAACTACAAAACGTTACCGGAGCCATTGAAAAGCCAGTGGAGAGAATTGGAGGACAAGGAGAGAGAGAGATTGGGAATGACTCATTGGGATTGAGTATTGAATTGTCTTCTGATGATAAAAA
The DNA here is from genome assembly GCA_019135895.1 of Bacteroidota bacterium. Lineage (GTDB taxonomy): Bacteria > Bacteroidota > Bacteroidia > Bacteroidales > WCHB1-69 > JAGVVH01. The sequence goes on from JAGVVH010000565.1 coordinate 2,246, forward strand.
ATTCATACAATTACTCCAGGATAAGAATTGGAGTGAAATAGTAATGCTTAAGGAAGGCGGATACAAGCCTTCTAAGGACGTTTTGTCTTCGTTTGATACAAATGGGTTATCGAGGACGGAAAAGCTGATTCTTGACGTTGTATGCGGTTCTGTGGAGACAAATAATAGAGGACTAGTAAAAAACTATATGGATAAAAATAGTTCCCTCATTAATAAGGGAACTGTAGATTTAAATATGGGATAAGATAAAAGAGACTAGTCTCTTTTTTAAAAGAAAAAAATCATAGCAATAACAAAATATTTATTTTTTATATATTTGTATAAGTAACAAAGAAAAAAGAGTAGTTCTTATTGGGGCAGGAGAAGAGTCTTTTGTATTCTTTTCCTGTTATTTGTTTAATAGTAGTCCAGATAGCTATATTTCACTAGATTTTCCCTAATATTTTTTAATAGATTATATTTTATTATAAGTTCCTTAAATTTCTCTCCAACCGTTGTTTGTCCATTATAACATATAATAACAAGTTCATACGCAGATAATTGAGATCTTACTATGCCAATGTATTCTTTGGCTTCGTCTTCCGTAATGATCCCTTTATTTAAGGAAGCATCTATAGACTTGATTATTCTATATAAATGGCGAAAATAATTGTCAAATATTTCGCATCCGTTTATTTTTTGAAATGAATTGGGATTACCATTCCAATCATAAAAATCTAAATATGAATAAAATGTTTTAAAAGTTTCAACACCTTCACCTTTAAATGTTCCATAATGTAGGTTTGCTATTTCAATTTTTAATCCTTTTACTATGTCCATCTGAGTATTTACCATGTCGAAAAAAGAGGAGTCAAAACATTGATTACGTAATATTTTATTTTGTTCTTCAGCTTCTTTTTTCTGTCCCTTTAATTCCTCCTTCTGTTCTCTTAGCTCATTTCTTGTTTCACTCAGTTCTTTTCTTTGCAGTTCCAATTCATTACTTTGCATCATTATAGTACAAATGGCACCTCCAAATGCTAGTGCAGATATTAGAGAGTCAATAGTGTCTATATTAGTATATGTATGTCTGCAAACATACCATATTACAAAACCTACAGCTATATATATTGTTAGTTTTATTATTTTCATCGGTCTATAGAAATGGCATTCATTATGTCTTTGTTTCTTAGATTAAAGTATAGATGTCTTCCTCCTGATTTTTCGAATACTTCTAATCTAAAAAATTTATCATCTGGAATTGTAAATTTATTGAAGACAATAGGAATCGTAACAGATGATTTACCTGCTACTGTTGTGAATGAATATTTTGAGTCGACAAAAATGGGTGGGGTATCTATAAATTGCTGTACCTCATTCTTCGACACCTTCTTGTCCACAAAGAAGAATTTTGTAAAGTCGATATCAAGATTTATTGTGCTGTTATTGTCTAGTGTTAAGATGAATAATAGATATTTGTCGGTAACGAATATATTATCAATGGAAAGTGTCACTTTATTTTTTGTAACACCTAAATTGTAAATCTCTCTTTTGTTCTCGAGAGCTACATTACACATATCTTGTAAGTACTGATTGTTGTTGTCTATTTTTGCAACGTTTACATCATTAAGATCATAGATATAATGTTGAGCATTACCTTCATTAATAACCATATTATATTCATTTCCATTATTGTCTACAGCAAAAACGTTTGATTCCTGAAATCCTAGAGTGTCAGTAGCTATTTCTATTACATTCTTAGCTGATGACAGAGTTGTGGAGATAGAGGATTCGTTTCCCTGTTTATAATATACAATCTCGGAAGGAAAAATAATAAAAGCTTTATTGTTCTTATTGAGAACGATATCATAATCTTTTTTTTCAGCACCAGCGGGATAAAAAACAGAAGGATCGTCTTTAGATAAAGTATCATACCTGATTTGATAAGAATACATCTGACCAGATTTGTCTATAATTACTAGATTTGTTTCCCCACTGAAATTTTCTTCCATGGCAACAACTTTGACTATATTATTTTTTTCCTGGACAATCGTTGCCTCTATCAGCTCTGATCCGGCACTAGCTTGCTCAATTGGATAGGGTAATACTATATGTATCACTTTATCAAAGTTGATTTTGAATGAAGATGTGTATATATCTCCTGCATTAATAGTCAGGAACACAAATAGCATACTTGCTATTACATATGTTTTCTTATATAATAAACCCATTTACGATATTAAGAATTAGCATTCCAATTATGGATGCGATGAATAAATATGTGGATTTTATTTCCTTGAATTCTTTTCCTGTTTTTCTTTCCTTCAAGATCTTATATATGGAATATATAAGTACTGCTGCAATTAGAAATGATAGTATATCAATTATTGTCATTTTATGAATATTTTATAGTTAGCTTTAATTGTCACTTTAATCTCATCTACTTTGTTTTTTGTGATTGATTTTACAACTGATGCGGTGCCATTCACAACTCCTCCGATTACATTCGTTGATACGGAAGGTGCATCTATATTATCAATCGCACTACTTGTTGACTTCTTTGCTAGTTGATTTTTGACATTGTCAGGCAAGTTTAATCCTGGTATTGCATCGTTGTCATATATGGTATAGTCTACTTTTGCTATATGATTATTGTATTTGATTGAACTTACTTTGATAGACATTCTGTCCTTGGCTATGTTGGCTATTCCATAAAATATAGTATTTTGTGGAATCTCAGTGTTGTCTGTAAGTTTTACAGGTTCTAACAGTCTCATCATAACGGTTGATCCGGTTGTTATTGTCTGAGTTGAATGGATGCAGGCTTGTATAAGGTTCTTATTCGATTGACTTTGCTTTGCTGACGTTCTTTTCCTTGAACGGTTCTGTGAACTTCCTACAATTATGTCTCCTCCTTGCTCCTGTGTTGGCTCTTCTGTTACCGCGACTGCATCGTGTTTTCCTTGTTGCTGTTTTTGACGTTCGGAAAGAATATACGATGGTTTCTTTTTCGTGACCATTTCTTCATACAAAGAATCAGTGGCACTCATACCGGGTTCTCCATATCTTTGAGTTTGTGAGATTTTCTGACTTGCTTTTTTATGAGGAACGGGAGAAGACTTTTTCTGCACAATTTCTGCATATAGCTGTTCTGATGTTTTTTCTTCTACTGGTTCTGCTACCTCTTGTGCTTGTTCTTCTGATGTTAAGTCATCGTAAAACTTGACATCAGAATAGTTTTCATGCTCTTTTTCGTATTGTTTTATTTTTTGTTCTGAACGTTCTTTCTCATAAGCTTCTCTTTTGCTTAACACAGAATCCTGAGATGAATCAGGAATCAAGGCTTTGGTGGACATCTCTTCCATTTCATTATTTGAGCTAGCGCTGAAAAAAACGAAAGTAAAAAGACATGCCAGTCCGATAGGAATAGCAAATAAAGCTAATTTCTTGTTGTCAATGTTTTTTAAATCAATTTTCATCTTCGTTTCCGTTTTTAATTTGACTTATCTCCCATTTGTCGATTTTTGCACCATGCACGTTTTCTTTGCATCGTGCGACATCATATAACGTGAATGTAATATTCAATGTCCGGCTAACAGAACCTTTAGCTCTGTATCCTGTTTGTGTTACCGTTGCAGTACCAGATATAGGTAATGTATTCATGTCAATATTTATATCATCGACTTTGGCGTTATAATGTATGTTCTTTTGTCGTAGTATGTTTAGCATCCCTAAATCATTATATTGGTTGAGTAACTCCTTCCCATTCTCTCCAATCAAGTTCAGTGCCGTATTAATATTTTCCTCATAATTGTTTTCATCAAAAGCATACCATAGCTGAATGAATGTTTTAACATGATTTTCATACTCGTAGATACGAGTGTAGGATGCCTGAACGGCTTGTGCCTCGTATGCATTTCCCTTTGTGTCAATAACAAGAACATTCTGTTGTAACTCTGCAATCTGATTCGATTGTTTATTTATTATGAAAGCAAAGGCTACACACACAATAAATATACTACCTAGAGTCATATAGGTATTTCTCTTTATGATATTGTTGATGTTGTCTAAGTTGTGTAGTTCCATTATTCCTTCGTGTTATTATTAATAATATCTTGTCCTGCTTTTGCGACATTTGATAGATTGCTTGCACCTGCGCTAGCTCCTCCTGTCATTGCTAATCCAGCTAATGCTGTGGCAGTACCAACCATTTTAGATAGCACCTTTCCGGCATCACCTTTGCCGACAACTTTTGATGTTAGCCAGAAGGCTGTGACGTAACAGAACAAGATAACGAGATCCATTGCTAGTGTCTCATTTGCAAGTGGGTAGCCGTATTGCTTCACTTGTGTTGCCCATGATGCCAATGTTGAATCCAATAGGCAGTCTAAAATGTTAAGTGTAGTCAGTGTAATAAGTGCATTCAATAATGTTCCAAACCAAATTTCTATCTGTTTCCGAAAACATGGTAGTATTGAGAATGCAAATGCCAGTGGACCTAATACTACAAGAATTTTACTTATTATAACGATGAAGCCTTTTATGACAGCTCCGACAATCAGTGTTAATATTTCGATGATAACATGAAATATAATGACAGCAGGTTGAGCTAATGTCTGACTAATAGTATTCAATATATCACCACCTGCTTGCATGACAGCCTCGAATATGTCTGTATCTTCTTGCGTGTTGTCTGAGTTGTTTGCACTTTGTTTTGCCTGTTCTTGTAGATCATAGTTGTTTTGTCCGAGACTCGTAAGGTCAGACAAATTTTTAGAAAGCTCAGTGGTTCCTTGTAACTGTGTTGCAGCATTAATTATTTCAGCAGACCCTACTATGACCTTAGACACTGGTAGATATAAAGATATGAGAATGATAATGACTATACATCTTCCTATCTCCATGTAATCAGGGAACTGTCCTTTTTCTGCCCCGACAAAAGAAGCGTACCCATTTTTTAGATAATTATAAGAAAGATTACAGACAAATAGAATCGCAGCTAATGCTAAAGCTATAGATACTACCTGACTGATAAGTGATGATGTTGCTTTGTCGATTATGGACAATTGCCAAAAATACATATTCATATTTTAATATCTTTTTGTTGCTACTAGATTAGACCCGTTATGATATTGTTTTTTTACACTTCTTTTTTGTGATTCGACAACGATAGAGGCAACGAGATCCGCATTTATCTTTTTCATTTTTGATATTGATTGTTCTAAAGCCTTAACAACTGCATCAAGAGAATTAAATCTTTCAGACTCGTTCATCGTAATCAAGTTTGTCGCAACTAAAACTTTATGCAATATCTCACTTGAATATTCTAATTCAAGAACAGCCACGTTAAAATCTACTTTATTGAAGCATGACAAATTACCTGACACCGTGATATTTGATTGTAGTGTTGATGTTGCACAAGACATCTCATCCATTAACTGTACAAGCTTTTCTATCGTCTTTACTGTTTTCACAGTGTTAGTTGCCTTTTGTAATTTGTTTACAGTACTTTCGTATGCAGCTAAGGAAGATGAGTAATCAACAAATAGATTGTTTAGTTCTTGAAGAGCCGCCAAAATTGGATCTGTGACAGACATCTGTGCTTTTCCTGGCAATACAAAAGAAGACAGTAACAATAACATTAAAATTTTCTTTTTCATAAAACACCTGATTTAAATAATATAATTGAAAATAAAACTGCGACCACCCATCCAATTAGATATTCTTTTGCATGAGATTGGTTGGTTGCAAGAGACCAGATAACGTAGATCAGACCTATTGCCAATATCGCTCCGGCTATTGCTCCTCCACTAGATAGCAGATCATCATAATCGGAAGAGAAGGCATCCTTTAATGAGGATAGACCTTCTTGAGCCTGTGCTTGAGTTGATGTTAATATCATTTTTCGTTTTCTTTAAGTTGAATATATTTATTAATAGCAGCATAAGTACTACCTGTTTGTTTGACCAATTCTCTTATTTTGACAACTGTACTCTGGCGAGAATCGAAAGCTATGCCTGCTTCCTCCGATACTTCATTCCGAAAGATATATGCATGTTTTCCTAACTTGCAAAAAAACTCTCTCCATTTGTTTGACCTTTGGAGAGACTTTATCATGTCTATTTCTGCGTCAGATAATGACAGCATATTCTGTAGTTCCGGCAAATTGTCTTGATGCTTACTATGATCTAATATTATCTTTGTGTCAGTATTAATCAAAATGGAATCCCTGATTAATTGTGGGGCGGATTTTAAGAACATCACGTTTTGTGCTGCTAATATAATTTCTCCTTCTTTCTTTCTAAATGTACGGAACAAATATCCAATAAAGTAACCGAACTTTTCATCCATCAAAAAATCAAGAGCTTCATCTATAATAAGAGTTTTAGCTATGCCTTCCCTTTGTTTTATCTTACTTATAATCAATTGTAAGACTATGATGACAATAAGTGAAAAATAATCTTTCTTACAGACACCTTCCATGTCAAAACACATCATATTATCATTGATTACATCTATATTTTCCCTCGCATTAAGTAGATGTTTGAGTTCTCCCGTTGTGTATGGTTCAAGAAGAATCTGTATCTCTTTATAATCAATTTATTTCCGTTCGTATTCTTCTACCTCGCTTTGATATATACTCAGAAAGTCAGAATACTCTATCAGGGAAGGAAATATGTGATTCTTATTTATATACTCATAGAAATTTTTAATGCTTTTATCTAAAAAAGCCTTTTCTGTGTTTGTAATTTTCTCTTTTCCTTTCCAAATAAATGATATTATTGAGGAGATGGTATCTATATTGTCATTGAGACTGTCCTTATCCTCTCCTAAATAGAGATATTCTCCATTACGGTTTTTTTCGCATAAGAAAGGATTAAAGCAGAATTCAGACGTTTTGTTAGAATCAAAATATTTGCCTTCGTTCAAATTGATCATTGAACGATAAGAACCACCAATATCTATTATCATAACATCTCTTTTGTCATGTATAGATTGTAATACGTAATTGTTTGTTAGAAAAGATTTACCCGAACCAGATGGTCCGAATATTAACCTATTTCTGTTTTCTATGTTTTCCATTTTTTTATCCCACATATCAACTAATACTGGGGTTCCAAATCTATCAGAAAATAGGAATCCTTCAGCACTTGTCATATACATGCCTTCTTTTTGTAGATAGCATATTGCCTGTGCTGTGGTGTCGATGAAATTTCTGTATATTGTAGCTGCATTACCAGGCATGCTGCAAAAGAAAAGGTTTGCGTTTTCCTCGTTTTCAATAAAGCAATTAGAATGATTCATTCTTGTGAATCCTAATTTTGCCATTGATGTTTTTCTTTGTAAGGAATAGAAATCAATATCATTAATTACTAAATTCAGAGATGTTCTTGAAGTTTGATATCCATGCTGCTGTACTGTATCAATAAAATTTTGTTGTTCCTGTTGTTTGATTCTCGCAGGAGGATAAAAATTAGCCAGAAAATTTAAAGATGTCTTTTCTGTATTGATTGCAGATACTGTGGAATCGTTATCTGTTATTTCGATAACGACATTGAGTATATGATTAAACGGTAATCCCAAACCGATTGGATATATCATAGATGCCTTTGATTTGATGCTTTCTGGCATCTCTATGTTTGTATTCAGTATCTTACCGGATTGTGGGGTCTCTAAAAGATCAAGTTTGCTTCCTTCTTCAACCAAAGATATAACTTGAATATATTTGTTTCCTATTTTCAGTGATCCAGATTCTGTTGATATAGGATTCAAAGTCTCTTTTGTTGCGTCCTCTATTGGCGTGTCATAGCCTTGACTCATATAATCATATACCGCATTATTAAGATCTGCGGACTTCATTTTTTTTACAGAAAAATACTGAATTGAAGCAAGTGCATTTTCAAAATTTATTAGAGTCGTTTCTATCTCTTTTCTTCGTTTGACAATATCTTTAAATGGTTGTTTAAACGGAATCCTAGATTTCTGGGTTAACGTGGTGGCAGACGTTGCTTTGTTCGTTGTATTTCGGAACGTTATATATATGTTAGAGTAACATTTTAATATTTCTTTACCTGAATAATGACGGTAGTTAGTTTTCATAAGAACATTATCACTGTAATCATTCTTTTTATATGTTCCTGTATAATAAAAATTCTGTTGATGGAAAACACTACCTGCTGGAAGTAATTTCAAAAGACCTTCCAATTGAGTGTGAATCTGAGTGGCATCATTTTCTGATAGTGTAAATACCTCTGGGAGAAATATGTTGTAACCAACAGTTATGTCTCCATTTCCATTAACTATCAGATTCTCATCAATAAACTGAATAGGCATAACATCTGCAATATCCGTTGCTTTCTCTTCTATTACTATTGTTTGTTTTGATAATGCAGATACAAGAAACAAGATTAAGATAATGCCGATAAAAGCAAGTGATGTAATTATTATTATACTATTCATGAGGTGATATTATGAACTTGAAGAATCTGTGATGATCTGTTATTCTTTTTGGTGTATTATCTTTTACCATCTTACTACTGATAAAATCTGTATTGCCTTTTTTATACGCATCACTCATTTTAGCGAACACATAAGTAAAAGAGAACACGAGAACACATACAGTTAGTATTATCGCTATAGCTCCAGCCCCTGCAAATATTTCTACCACTATAATGACAGCACCAAATACACACACTAATAAGAATTGCAAAGATGATAGACCGAAAAATTTAATCGGTCTATTCATCTTTTTCTGTGTACTAAGAGTCTTCATTAGAATCCAATGATAACTCCTTTCGCAATCAAACAAACGACTACAGCTATAACCCAGCCAATTAGATATTCTTTTGCCCTCTGAGATGATGTAGCAAGAGAATAGACCACAAAGATGAGTGCTATTGCAAGAACTGCACCAATGATATATTGCACCATTGTCACGACTGCACTGGTTGCTTCTGACACCTTAGTGTTCATCTCTGATACAGAACTTAATTTTACTTGTGCATTTGCAAGTGCAACAGATAGCATTGAAGCACACGATAAAAGAACCCTTTTTCTCATTTCATTTAAAATTTATATTAAACAATTTAGTTTTTGAAACTCAATGTCCTTCTTGTGAACTATGATATTTTCAGTTGTAGAAGAACCTTCTTTTTTATATTGAGCAATGTTATTTATATTAAGGCACAAATCAGCAAGAGAATTAATGTTACTGTTTATGTCGTGATTATCATCATATATAATCTTAATGTACGCAAATTTACCTTCGTCACAGTTTCGTTGTATGTTCTGTTCTTCCTGTATTATTGTTTCTTCTATCTCAGGTGTTGAGTATTTATTTCTACAGTATTTGTCCAGGAGAAAAAAACTTATACAGTATATGATTATAAAAACGATTAAAAGAAAAAAATACATCATATGTTTTTTGTTAGATCAGTTCCCATAACAATAAAAAAACAATTAGAGCAATAATGAAGGTTATTAACGATGATTTACCTTCTTGCGGTGATGTGACCATTTTACGAATCACATATAAGCCATAAAAAATAAGTCCAAATCCAATCAGTATTGCTCCTACTTCTTTATATGAAGTTAAAAGAGCATCTAGACTTTTTGAACCGGACAGGTTGACTGTTTTTGTCAAATCAGTTGTTAATATATTCATTTTTTTATGCAAAGATATAAAATATATATGATTGGATATGTTTTTTTGACCTGTTAGTTTTAAAAATAATTTTAATTTTTCACTTATCTTTGTAATAAGTAATGAAAGTTTCAAAATGAATATGAGTTTGTTAGAAAACAAAAATAGCTTGTCTTATGACGAAGCAATTAATCTTGTTATTGCTAAATTGAATGAGCAGAAAAATATAAAAGATTTTTGTGCTGAAAAAAAGATGTGCTATAACAATGTATTACAAATCAAAAATAGGCGGGAGCATAAGTATCCAAAACTTATAATCCAATTAATAAAAATTTATTATGATATTGATCTTGTTGAAAACAGAAACTTTTTGATTGAAAAAAAATAATTCTAAATTAAAACAAATATGGAAGTAATCAGGTCAGAATACCGTTTTGAGGATGAGAAAGGTAATATACAAAAAGGAAACTTAGATAATCTAAATCAGGATAATCTTCTGAAAGATGAAGATAAGAATAAAATCAGCAATCTTCAGGATGGAGAACTGTCTGAAATGGTAGAGTTGAAAGATGGATCAAAAGCCAAGATATTAAAGAAGGATGATGTATTAGAAATATATAAACAAAAGGATATATTAGTGATCCCAAATGAACTGTTTGGTGAGAAGTTATCAAACGATATGAAGATGAATCTTCAAGTTGGTCAAATCGTTCCGTTCAAAGATGTATATCTTCAAATTGATAAAGAAACCAACTCTCTCATAGTGAGAGGTAAAAACGAAATCCGAATACCTTCTATAATAGGAGAAAATAAACAGATGGGATATGAAGGGTACAAATTGACAGAAACGGATAAAATGTTGTTGGCTAACAATAAAAGCATAGACAGAAAGTTAATGTGTGGTGAAAATGGATTCTTTCTCGCAGATTTCAGATTAACGGAAGACAAAAAAGGAGTTTCTTTCTCTAATATAACTTCCTTAACATCGGAACAGGCACAGGATATTATACGTTCGGAAAAAAATGAAAAAGAAAAAGAATCGACCAAGGAACAGAAGGAACAGATTGTAGAAAACAAAGAATCTACAAGAACGGAAAACAATGCAGTAAATTTAAATGATACAGTTACAACACAGGCAACAGTTAAGGACAACCATGTTGTTGATGAGAATGTGAAGATTGAGCAAAAAGCAAGTCTGGATAAAAACTTTATAGAATCATTTCGGGCTGATGATTGGCTCGAGCTGAATAAACTGGCGAAAACGGGCTATATTCCCTCCGAAGATGTTCTTAAACAAGTAGATTATTTAAAATCCGAAGAAAAGAAAATCGCAGTAGATAAGATATTTGGTATAGAGGACAAGAAAATGGACAAAGACAAAATGAAAGTATCTGTAAAACAGGAGGAACAGAAATCAAAATCAAAGTCATCATCGGTTAAACAGGCTGTTAATACTATGTTTGGTTCTATGTAATTAATATTTAATAAATAGAAGAGAAAAGCCCCATTGAAAAATTTTTTCAACGGGGCTTTTTTTAGAAAACAAGTGCAATATACCCAGGAGATGCTCTCATCTCACATTTTGCACCTTTAATGGCGAAGTAGACAGTCCCACTTAATAACGCAAACGATGTTGCAACGGCACAATATCCAACTGTTTTAGTTTTTTTGTTTAAACAGAATGCAGTTCCTATGATGCCTACTCCTACTCCTGTATAAGATGTAATTTTTTCTAATCTCTCATATTTTATTGCAGCAATCTTCATGTTTTGGTACTCTCCCTTCTCCTGAGAGAATGAAGAGCACCAAAATAAGAAAAATATTATTGTCATCAGAATTTTCATTTTTTCACTATTTTATATGTCCTATCTTCTATCGTTACCATATAAATATTAGCTGGATAATTCCTCATGTCAATGCAAATGTTAGTACCAAATGCCTCATATATATATTCACCAAGAATTGTTTGTATGATACATTTTACCTCTTTTTCAGAAGATATATTCAAAAAATCTGATACTGGATTAGGATAAACCATGACCTTGTTTTCTGGTGTTAATAATGCTATTGCATCATCTTCAAAGAAGAAAGATTGCCTTACCTCAGAACTTCTCAGAGTGCTTTCATCGACATAAATTGCATTCACAATAAGAGTATCAGAACATCCATCTTTATTAGTTGATATTAGTTTCACTTTGTGATGACCTCCATTGTAGAAGAATGATTTTGGGCTAGCCAAAGTAGAGTAAAGTCCATAAGGAGAAGATGAATACTGAGGATTTATAGGATCTATCAGTTCCCAATAGTATGAGTTATCTCCTTCCGTTTTGTTATTGAATGTTACAAGATCACCTTGTTGTATTGTAGCTTCCTGTTCGCTAGAATAGGTGATTTCGTTAATCGTATAATCGAAGACACTTTTGACGGAAGACACTTTAATGTCTGTATATATCGAAGATGATATTCCTGTGATGATGGACACTCTTGTTATCTTCAAGGAGAATGGTTCTGTTACATCTTTGAGGTACACTCCATATAAATTGAGTGTAGTATCAGTTATTGCCTCACCTGTCTTGGCATCAGACATCTTACCTTCGTAGCCGGAATATATATATCTGTATTCAGAAGACGTGTTGGTTGTATGAAGACTGTTATCATAACATCTTACATACACGTCAGATCCTATGCACTGATTGTCTTTTATGTCTAAATCCTCTTCAAATATTATAGGGTCTGTTAGCATTGTTATTGCATATACATTAGAGAATTTTGCAACACAATAGTTACTAGCTACATAACGAACATATAAGACACTGACAGCTGCTGTATCACCAATGGAAACATAATCGGAATCACTTACCTCTTTCATTGGTTCTATGTCATTCCATACCGATTGGTCTTTGGATGATTGCCATTTTCCAATGATAGCATTATTAAGATGTACCTTCAATCTAATTTTAGAACCAAGAGCCTTCTCAATGCCAGAAGGAGAAAATTGAAGGTTGTGTGACTCATAGTATGTTGTATCTATGTCTGCAATAATATCACTTATCTTTGGTGTTGTACGAATCTCTACCTCTATGTTATTGCTGATGATGGAATACATTCCACAAGTTGTTATTCTTCTATAAGAGGTAGGTACATCAACAGTAGTTGGAGTGTAATTCTTTGTTGTAGCGTCATCAATGTTTACATATTCATTTGTATGTATGTTTTTGTATTGCCATTGATAATGGTAGGTAGAATCACCTCCTTCTACTTCGGTTGCAAATATTGTTGGCATCTCATTTCCTGCACATACAATTGCCTCTCCATCCAAAACCAGTTTTCCTCCAGATAGAGGTTTTATCCGTTGTCTATATGTACAGATGTTTGTCTGCTCAAGATACAATGTCTTATCCTTATATGTTGTAGATGGATAAGGGAGAACTTGATTTCCGTGCTCAAGGGATGGCATGACTCCATCTCCTTGATAGCTATAGTTAGCAAGTTCTTCCTGTGTTGCAGTGATATAAGAGATCACGGAATCTGTAGTATCACTTATTATTGTCGTATAAGATAATCCTAATATATGTTCGTAATCAACTGAATCTCTTTTTTGTCCAATAAAGGTGATGACATTGCTTTCGTAATCCATACATCCATTATTTGTGATTCTCTTAACGTACATCGTATCAACAATCTCAATATTTGCACTGGTCTCAGATTCCAACAATATATTATCCCAATTTATATTGTCTGTAGATTTCTGCCAATAGAAGGTGAAATTATCGTTATAAGAATTCATCACTACAGAATCGCCAGCAATCTTAACTACAGAATTATTACAAGGTTTTATTTGATCACAAGAGATTATATTTCCTTGTTCAATTTTGGTTGCGGTATATGCCTTGTTCTTATTTAGTGAATAACATCCGATATTAGGATCTTTATACATTTGCATAACAACATAGTTGTGCGAATCCCCTTCAAAACCAGGCATCATTTTACTTATCATAACAGAAGAAGATGAAGATGCATATCCGATTTTTGTAATGTTATCATTTTCAATAGAATCGCTATGGATTTTTAAAGCTTCTTCAAGATCAAATGAATCTGCATCATATACATACCATCTGTATTGACCAAGCTCTACTAGGCTGTCCTGAGATGAGACTTCTTTCATACTTACTTTAAATTTCTGATTCTCACATTTCCGATCCGAGAAAACGACATCACTTTTTAGAAAATCTTTCCTAACCGAAATCTTCACTGCATTAGAAGTATCAGAACTACACATGTCATTAGCAATTCTCCTAAAATACGTATTAGTTCTAATGTTGGAATACTTTAGATCTCTGTCTGTTGCACTTTCTTCGTCAATGAAGATCACATTGTCATAGGAAGATTGCCACTGATAAGTTTTGTCTCCAGAACCACCTGTTGCATCCTCCATCGGCAGCAATATATCTGAGTTGTAACATACAGTGTCAATTCCTTTTAATTGAGTCTGAGCCAAGACAGGTAGAGAATCTAAATTGAAATATGTAATATCTGTTTTACATCCAGTCTTAACATCTGATCCGATAATTCCATATTCAAGCACATCAAATTCATTATTTCTCGTGAGTACCTTTTCGAAAATTCCAGTTTGTTCCCAACTTGTAGTTCCATCTGATTCTTGAACGAACCACATATAGTTGTAGTTGGTTTGATCTTGAACGATGACGGTTATTTTCTCAGACTCACACGAATCTTTCCGCTGATAGATGGATGGAGCTGATGTTTCCCTGTATAATGTTATCTCCATAACGTTGCTGTAGGTATGCTCACATTCTTTGTCTTCATATATAGCTCTTATCTTGATGGTGTTGTTTACTTCTCTATTCAAAGATGAGAGCAGAATCAATAGATTTGGATCTATCGTTATCTGAGAATATGTAGCAGGACTATATATTTTGTATTCGTTATTGTTTATAGCATATTCCCATCCTATTTTATAAGGATAATTTTCTGCTCCGGATTTTCCTCCTGTTGGTTGTGTCGTTTTAATGAGTGGGATATTATTAACGGAACAAAATGCAGTTGTTAGACTACTATCGGCAAAGCTGATTTTTCCGGCAATTAGATTTGAATAATGATCTAATTTAAGAGTATCAGAATAGACTTCTCTTCCGAATGATGAAGTCGCTTTTCTTCTTATGTACTGAGTTTGATATCTTGCAGACTCGTTTATCTTCGTCTGGTCAATATCTTTGTCTGTTGCGCCATCTATATTATTCCACATGTCAAGATTGGTTGATATTTGCCATTGATATTCGAAATCTCCATTACTACCAGAGGCTGGAACAATATTGTATAGCTCTTTGTACTCGGCATTTTTGCATATTATCTGTGACTGAATTATACTACCTCCGTTACTTTCCGGATATACAACTAAAGGTACTTTATGAATATCACTTTTACATTTTGTCCAACTGTCCTCAAGTTGAAGATATAACCTTTGTGACATAGATACATTATCTAGGCTTACATATCTAATGCCTTTCGTAATGGTATCTGTTCCTGTTGCGTTTCTACTCCTTTATTGATGACAAAGAGAGAATCAATAACATCATCTATTGCGATGACTTTTTGTGGTATTATGTTGCTAGATAAAGAGGAGCAACCATCATTAATGGTTAATCTTACAGAATATGTTTTGTCGATGTTTTCTATTGAGTAAGCATTTGTATATCGTGATTCCTCTGTAAAGTCATTTGTTAGAATCCTACTCCATTCTCCTACCGAGTTGCCTGAACCAGATGCTTGTTCCCAATATACTGTTAGGTTATTATTATAAGGAAGTGCACCGAACTTTTGTAACATCCAATCGTTATATACTGATTCTGTGATGTTATGTGTTATCTTATTTCCTGATGTGTTAGGACAATATGTCAGTTTATCACAAGATAGTTCTCCAGCAACATTATCTATTAGATATGTATTAACAGAGGCTAGAGTTGGTGCTACATGAAGAGAAAGAGTATCTGAATACGCATAACTAACATTACCAAATTGATCTGTACTATATGTGATTCTGTAAATATAGTATATAAGATCTTTACCAGTCTTGATATTGTTTAAAACCAAGCTACATGTGTCCATGTCAACCGTCTCTGTATTAATATTTACTCCCGATTGTGATTTCAAGATGTTATTACAATTAGCTTCCGAAGACGTACAGTAATACCATTCGTAACTTAAGTTTATTCCAGAAGGAGAGTCTCCGAAATTTGATATCTGACCAATAGAACTTCCACTGCAGATCCAAGCTATTTTTTCGTCTACTTTAGGGAATTTACTGAATTCAATTATACCTCCTGTAAGTTTCTCGTAGGTTCTGATCGTTGTTGAGATGAAGTTATCACTTTTACATCCTTGTTGATTAACTTTCTTCGTTAAGAATGTAGTCTTTGCATATAGATTATCAGAGATGAATGGATTAGTTCCTTTTGTTGTGTCTATAGGATGAAATCCATTTTGCTCATACCATATGTATGAGTAATTTTCATTTGTTCCATATATGTATGCTTTTTCTCCGGATGTAATACCTGTAGGAGCAGATATATCCATACTGTCTATTATTACTTGATCACTAACATAGAAAGATTTACTGTTGGTTGTATCTGAAATTCTACATATATCATCTGTTACGATTCTTTTGATGAGAGTATTCTCATACATATTATATGAAGAGGAATTAGGAATGTAATTAGAATTGTTTTGTCCCTCTATATTTGACCAGGATATGCCTCCATCAATTGATTTAATCCAGTTATATGTATAGACTCCGGAGCCACCTGTTGCTTGGTTTTTATTATTAATTGAAATATAGGTTCCAAAGCAAGCTAGTTCATCCACATTATCTATAGTTCCAGACTCAATGTCCCTATATACATAGATTGTTGCGACAGCAGATGTTATCGATTTACCAGGATAGCCGGGACTACTTATTCTTGCGTAAAAAGAAGTAGTTTCCTCTAGTCCCTTTATCTTATTTATTTGCATTGAATCTTGTGATAACACATAGTAGAAGTTGACATTCTCGTTATTCAATGGAACAAAAGAACTCATGCTGTTGGTTTTGTAATACCAATCAATAGAATATACTCCAGAGCCACCTGTAATTTCGTTTAATATGATACTTGCAGCAGAAGAAGAAGAAGGGCACAATGTGTCGGTTCTTGTACTGAATGCTCCTGTTACCTGTAATTTATTATATAGAGTATAAGTGTGTTGTATCGTATCACTTGAACATCCTGCATTATTAATTGAAAATACATTTATTGTGTGAGATCCTGCTTCATAATAAGAGATCTGTTCTCCAGCAGTTGTGCCTGGTAATGTCCCATCTGTTTTGTTGAATGTAATTGGATTTCCAAGTGCAGTTTTCTCTGCATTATAAAACCAACCAATCTTTATTCGAGAGTCTGATGATGGAATAGAGAACGATAAAGAATCGATGTCTGTGTCTATTATCTTTGATGATAACATTGTTATGTTATTCGATGAGATAGTTGCGTTGTTGTTAATTGATATTAGAATATAGTTAGAAGAGAATGATCCATTACCACATCTGTCGGTAACGAGACACCGTAATAATGTGTTTTCTTGAATGTTATTATCACTCCAAGATAATGAATTTGTCGTACTTCCGACTATAATGTTTGAATCCTCTACCTTCTTCCACTCTGATTCAGATGACTTTTTTGTGTACCATTGAAATTTTAGAGAGGTTTGATCTATTGTATCAGAAGAGAATGTATTACTTACAGTTAGATTTTCAATCGAACTTCCTTTACATATGGATATGGTAGATGTCTTCTCTTCATTCCATATAGCATTAACTATTGATGCTGTTAGTCTCTTATATCCATTTATTGTAATGCTATTCGAATAAATACTTGTTTCGGATGTCGAGGCATCTGGAGTATATGTTAGTTTACATGCATATACATAATCAGTCCCCAATTCATCTGCATATACATTTAATGTTGATGAATTTGCATTTGGAATTGTAGCCCAAGTTGATGAATTTGTATATCTTTTCATCCACTGATATCGTATTGAGCTTGTAGCTAAAGGAGCTCCATCATAATAAGGAAGAGACTCTGTTTCTATTGTTATTTCAGAATTGGGACAGTTGTTCGATCCGTTTATTGTTTTGATCAAGAAAGCAGATGTAAATCCTTTGTTCGCAAGTATATTGTTGCAATACATATTTGATTCACATTTCTTGGAATCAGATATTATTAATATTCGTTTGAGACAATAGCTGATGCTATTAGTTCTTGCGAGTGAATCAGATATTGAATAGTTATAATCTGTCCCGGAAGATGTTCTTACTTTTGTTCCAACAAGTTCATTATCTAAATAGAATTCTGTTTTTGTAGAATATTTGCAGTTGTCTTTTACAGATACTGAGTATTCTGTATTGCCATCAATGATGGAGAACTGTTCTGGGGTCACTTCTATTTCTGAGCGTAATATTTCTATTGATGGTTTGACTTCAACATAAGCTGGTGTAAATTCATAATAATATGAGTTACATACATTATCTTGGACGAACAACTTATAATAAGTACTGGATGAGAGAGAATTTATTTTGATATAATCATTTTGTTCATTGATGCTAACCTTATTGAATGTGTTTCCATCCTCAGAACTACTCCATACATATGAATAATCTCCAGAACCACCCGTGAGTTTGCTATTAATCATGCTTACTCGTACAGAGTCATTATTACATAATGTTGGCTCACTTATAACTAAATCTGATGAAGATTCTAATTTTGGTCTTGTTTTTATAGTAATAGTATCTCTGATCATGTCAGTACAGTACTTATGATTTCGTTCTCTTATTACGGTATAAGCACTATTAAATTTGTCAAACGTTCTTTGGATATTTTTGGTTTTGTCTTCAATGGTCAAATTGTTGATTGTCCATTTATATTCAGTCTCATTATCATCATCTGAACCTTTTATGAGGATATTTGCGTCTTTGCAGACATTGTAAGTAGAGTTATCTGTTGATATGGCTCCAATCACATATAGTTTCTCTTGATTTAATCTTTTATTGATAACATCAGGTGTCAAATGGTCGATAAGCGTAGTGTTATAGCATCCGTCCTTTATCTTGGCAACACTAAATGAAACCGTATTATTAACAGTTTCTGGTAATCTTATTTTAGCTGAATATTCTTTAGATAAAGTATCTCCATCTTCTGAGATGA
>JAGVVH010000311.1 GCA_019135895.1 Bacteroidota bacterium
ATATGAAGCTGTTTGCATGACATGTATGGAAGCGGCACAACATAATTTAAATAGTGAATATAAGCGCATTAAAGACGCATTAACCAACCAGTGTATAATAAAAAATACTCAGATCAAACGGTTTGAGGTTATAAAGGATTTTGGATATATAGATATTGAAAGCGACCACGACCATTTATTTAACGAAAAATATTACAAATATGAATTGCTTAAAGAAGCGGTTAAAATTGGTGGCAATGCCGTCTACGAATACAAATTGGATCAAAATAAGGTAGAGAAAATAGCTGGTTGGTCAAAAAATGATAACCCCTATTATGAATCAATAACAATTTGGACGCTTTCAGGGAAAGCAGTACTCCATCGTGAAAAATCCATATAAAGTGGATAGAACAATTTATTTTTTTTTGCCTTTAGTACCCCTGACTCGATTAAATTTTTCCGCAACAGGAATAATTGCTTTTCTGATAATATTAGTAAAATATTTCTCAGCAAGAATTTCTACTTGCTTTTGTCTATCGGAGGGGCTTGAGGCCCGAACATTTCTAGATAAATCCTCTGCTATAGTATTTATTGTATTCTGATGATTTTGTCTGATGATTTTGTAAATGTCCTTGGCCAAATTATTATGAAGTTTTTTGTCGCCTTTTGACCATAACTCATTTGCAACCTCGATAGCTTCTTTCTTTAAATTATTTAATGGCTCCCATCTTTTATTAATATTTTCAGATCCTTTAGCGGCCGCAATAAAATTTTGTATTATGGGGTTATGTATCAGATTTTCTAGTTTCAACATTTGTCCATTGGAATACATTACAATTCGTGTAATTCTTTGCAGTTGCATCATTACGTCAGATTCACCATTAGCCGTTTGTCTCATATATGCAATTTCCCTTAATGCACAAATTGCCGCATGAATCTTAGATAATATTTCCAAATTGTGCATCATATTTAAAACATTCTGTGGCTTCATGTCGTCATCAATATTATCAGGCAACCATTTTGATATTATGTCTTCGCTATTATCTTCAGTTAAATTTAAAAGTTTTTCCATATCATCAAGACATTTTGTATGATATATTTTTGGTTTAGTGTAAGATTTTATTAACGAAAATATTTCTTTTACTTTTGGGTCTTGAATGTAAGAAAAATTGGCTTGATAAAAAATGTCTAACATTTTTTCTATTGCAATATCCGATGTTGTGTCTGCGGCAACCCTCTGAAATTTTAGCAATGTACTAAAAAAGGCTGATGGTGATTCAGCACATAACGGATTGATATTTAATAGTTCTTTTTTTATCAATTCAGCTTTAGTTGTATTATCAAGGCCAAAGCAATCTTTAATAAAATCAGCAAATCCATCCATATTCATTTCCTTTTCTGACTAGAATAATTTTGTATCTTTAAATTGCCATGTTCTTTTCAAACATAGCTTCTATGCCATTGACAGCGTCTTTTTTTTGATCAGGGCTAAGGTGGCTATATCGTTCAGTCATTACTAGGGTTTGATGTCCAAGAAGCTCCTTAATAGTCAATATTGGAGTACCTTGCAAAGCGAGCCAACTTGCAAAAGTATGACGTAAGGTGTGAAATGTAATTTTTTGTCGAGGATCACGAATGCCGTTATTAAATCTATAGGTTAATTTGGGAGATTCATTGGGATAGATTGTTTCCAATAAGAGACGGTTTAACCTTTTAAGAGTGTTTTTCTCAGTAACATTCATTTTTTTAAAAAATGTTTGACCATTATTCTTAACTAAAGCTATCAATTCTTTTAAATCTTTATTAAACGCAGAACAATCTCTATTGCTTGTAAGAACTTCATATAGAGACTGCATTTCAAGTAACTCATTAAGCCACATTAACGAATCCTTATTTTCACCACAAAAAATCTCAGGATGATCATTTATTATAACACTGCGTAATAAATCAGGTGATAAAGGTGATGCAAACTCACTTTTCCAAAAATCACAAGAATTACCAAGGCGGCATACAGTTCGATCATAAGCGTGACTAATTTTGTCTATTTTTCCCCCAGTGCGAGAGATAAAAATATAATCTTCCGGATCACGCCGCTCTATATTTTTGAATAAATCTTTAATTGTTTGCGTCATGAATACTTTTCTCGCATGAACATTTTTGGGATCTGCAATATGAATTAAATTATTTTCCATATCCAGGTGACTCCACTTGAGAAGAAATATTTCATTTGCTCTCATGCCGGTATAAAGGCTCAATAGTGCTATATCTTTTAATTGTGGACTAACCTTTTCTAGTTCTTTAAGCAAAATGAATGCCTCATCATAACTGAGGAATCTCTCTCTCTTATTATTTAATTTAGGTAGTTTTACTTTCGATACCGGATTTTCCCCTGTCCACAATCCCCATAAGATTGCTTTATTTATCAATTGACGAACTATTACCAAAATATGTTTAACCGTTGCTGGGGCTAAATTATTATTGCTTAATTTCGTTTTGAATCGTTCAAGATCAGAAACTCCAATTTTTGAAAGTGGAGTATTTGAAAAGACAGGTTCAATATGTTTCTTGTAATATCCACGTTCATTATATTTGCCTACTATTGCGGTTTCTATCCATTCATCGTAACGTGTCCACACTTCACCCAATGTTACTTCTTCAGGTTTCTTTTTTGGAAGTATTTCGCCATGACGTATACTTCTTAGTTTTTCTGAACGAATTTGAGATGCCGTAACCGCAGTATATCCCTCACCTGCCCAACCAACTTTTTCCCATATTAGCTTTCCTCTTAAATCCCTGTAACAAATATCGAAACAACGATCAGGTTTGCCTAAATGTCTTCTTTTGGATGACTCCCTATAGTATACGCCTTGAAATTTGGGAATATTAATTCGTTTATATAATTTCTGCTTTATCACGCCTATCACCTCAATAATAATAAATTGCTAACCTATAGCTAACATGCTATGTGATATTAAGTAATATACACTGAAATGTCAATTAATATAACGCCTGATATTAATTGTTTACTTACATACAATGATCTTAAGTGAGAAGCATAATGCCAGACTACGAATCTGGATGCCCCTGGTTCGAATCCAGGTGGGCGCGCCAGTAAAATCAAGGGGTTGCAGATGCCGGGCATCTGCAACCCCTTTCGTTTTGTAAAATTCCTGT
>JAGVVH010000177.1 GCA_019135895.1 Bacteroidota bacterium
GAATTTGGCCGATCAAACAGCTACACGAACCGAATACGACAATACTTAGTAAAAAGATTAATTTTTTCATACTTCTTTAAAATTATGTGGATATTTCTTTAACCATTCCGTAAGTTCTGGGTGATTTACTTCTGACAAAGTTATGAATTATTTCTGTAAATTCTTTGCATTCCATCAATTTCGAGATTAGTAATATCAATAAAATTACTGCCAATAATAGTACACGGTCCCCCGCTGATGTCCCGAAACTCTGCAAACCATTTAAAATAAACGCCCCAATCTGTAATGTTCTTGAACTTTGCAGCCGCAGCAGGACCAACAATAGACCAGTCGAACATCGCCTCCGTATCATGAACAACCATGTAGTCTGTTTTCATCATGTACTTATCAATCATCTCAAGTCGTGCTTCCCAAGTTCCGTTATCAATGAACACAACTCCCCAATAATCGTCGTCGATTAAACTATCAACAAGTAAATGATGATCATCTCGTAGGTGTATATATTTCCCGAGCCACTCACTGTTATCTTCAACAGTAACTAATAACCGATCTCTGCAAAGTTCATGGAGCTGTTCAGTAGAAAAATCCCCTGCCCCAAATTCAATAACATTTTTTTGAGTAAAGCTTACCGCTTTAAACAATACTTTTTGATGTGTTCCGTAATTGTCCATTGATTAGATTTCCTATTATATTATCTGGTAAATTTTTAAGCCCACCATTTGTTTTTTTTATAAAGTCTGACCACATCGGATGCCCCCCGTACCAATGACAACCAATAGATTTGTCAGTAAATCTCCCTTCGTTAAGGTTTAATAAATCTTTCTGGTTATTTGCATCATGTGAATATACTACATCCATTGAGAGGTTAACTGAAGACGGTATTTTTTTTATGTCCCTAAAGTACCTGTTGAATATATCCGGTCCTAGGCATTGATATGACAAGGGATTAAAACTTCTACTAATATTATCGCTTAATAAATTAAACATTTGGCTCTCCTCTTGAGCCATTAAAAAACCTGTCGAGTGTCCATAAGGTCCAACACAAACAAATACCTCTTTATCTCTGTTTCGTAAATCATTCACATAAATATCTTCAATCGGACGGAAGTAAATAATATCCATGTCTGACCACACTCCGCCGTAATATTTTAAGGCAGCAATACGAATATAATCAGCCTTATGAACTTCAGCGCTCTCTTTTACAAACCCGAATTTTTTAAAATCAATAACCTTACGTATGACCGGAAGTTTAAGAAGCTGCGGAAAATAATCATCACAAACCGTGCGATAATCATTCTCGCCTGACCGCCACGTGACTTTATTGCATTTTTCACTTGACATCCATAAGTTAACTTCCCAACCCGGGTTTAAGTCCATGAAACTTTTCACTGTTAAATATCTCATGTACGGAAGTGCACCCCCTCCCCAGTAAACGTGGAGTGTCTTATCAACCTTTAAATGCCACATAAATCGGGTGTTATAAAATGTTTTGCCTTATATTCTTTAAGCGGTATTAATTCATTCATCACACGCTCGTTATGCTTCCATAAATCTTTATATTTACTCATTTTTTGAGTATTTTCATGCCACTGATGAACAACAAACGGATATACCGGCATCTCTATTTTAAGCCCAAGATTGCGAACCTGACGAACAAAATAATCATCATCAAAGCTTAACCCATAGGCAAGTCTTTCATCAAATCCGTTTAATTTTATCAGATTTTCTGTACGTATTGCACAACAATAATGAAATGCAACCGGATCAATTACCGGATGATTACACCACCCGTTTCTATTACCCCAATCACCATTTTCATCTGTAACAGTTACTCCGGGATTACTTTTAATGACTTTATTTATATCATAATCACTTTCTGATGTTTTACGATCAATCATATAACAACTAAATGAAATATATTCATCTCGCTTGACAAGTGCTGCATCGCTTAGAACATCACCGACATGGTAACACTCTGGATTATGGATTAATACTACATCAGGCCAGGATTTTAACGCCTCGTTAAATCCTGTATTGAACACAACTACGGAATTTATTGATTTAGTTTTGTTTTTAATGATCTTAACATCAAAAGGAAGCGGAGGCAATACAATATCTGACGGTGAACAATCATCAACAATAACTACATTAAAGTCTTTGTACTGGCTTTGTGTAAACGACAGCAGCGTTCTCAGAAGCTGCTGTTGACGTTGATAGTATGCCATTACAATCGTAATCATAAGTCGTCTGTGATCAAGTGTTTTGCCCTATAATCTTTATTATTTTTTAGCGAATCCCATAATTCACTATTTTTAATTACCAGTTGATCGTACCGAACGCCGATCGAATGCCATTGGTGATACACAAAAGGGTCAGATATAAATTTAACATCAAGATTAAGATTTTTTATTTGATGCACAAAGTAGTCGTCCTCATAACAAATGCCATCATAAAAACGCTCATCAAATCCGTTCAGTTTCTTTAAATCAGTAACTCTTATTGCAGAACAAAAATGAAACATTACGGGCCTAATTGTCTCATGGTTATACCAACCTTCGTCTCCTGAATTAAATGGTAATATATCCTTCGTTTCCGCGCCAATTTTCTGCCCCTTGGAAAGCGAATAACAGTGATATGAATAATATCGACCTTCATTTATACTTGCTGCATGGCTGACAATATCTCCTATGTGATAACATTCTGCATTCTGAATAATAATTATCTCTGCTCCTGATTCTATTGCCTTTTGAAAGCCCAAATTATAAACCGGCCCGGGGTTAGTGCTTATCTTATATTTAAGCCTGTATATCTGTATTTCAAAATTGTAACTGTCAATGTTAATTTCTTCAGGACTTACATCGTCTATTATAATGACATTAAAATCATCGTATTTTGACAGGCTAATTGAGTAAAGCGAATTTTTTAACTGCTTTATCCTATCGAAATAGGTCATTACGATTGATATTTTCATGATGCAAACATTGGTAGGATTGTTAGGAGATAAATGTGACATTCCTCAATGTTGCGAAGGTATGTTTTCATCAAAAACCGTTTCTTTGTTTTTGCGCTCACATTGCAAAGTTAAACAAACGGAATTTAAAAACAAATATTGTTCTGCTGTCATTGGTTGCCTCCTTTCACTGCCTT
>JAGVVH010000041.1 GCA_019135895.1 Bacteroidota bacterium
GCTTCTTTAATGATACGCAGCTTCTCTTCTTGTGTGAATGTTCTCTTGTTCATCATCATAAAATTACAGATTTCTGTCTATAATTTTGTCCGATGAATTAAGGGGCTAATACAACGGACTAGCAAAAAACATAAATATTAAAAGGGATTCCATACTTTTCTGAATAATCTACACGAGATGCTGTATAATTGGTGCTAACGTTTGGCGGTATGTGTTGTTGGCGCAGAATCGGGGTGGCACGCGTTTTTGCCATCGAAATAGAAGGCAGAAAATATCCATTCAAACTGCGGCCGCCAGCCGCATTACAGTGTCTTAAACCACCAACCGGTTTTTGTTCGGCTGGCGTTCACGTCACCGTGCAAAAACCGTGACACCAGGAGGGGGTCCCCGGCGGGAGCCGGGGCAGGCCGCACCGCCGACCACTCAACGGTCCTCTTTAGCTAGAAGATTCTCGCGGTGCGGAGCGCCAATTGCATATACCGACCTGTTAGGGGCAGGGTGATTTATTGAACAACCGTTTCCGGCGGATCTTGGATTGGTGTAGCAGGTTTAATAGCCTCAACTCTTTCTGCCTTCTTTTTTTCTTTCACTGGTTTTATGTTTTCAAGGCAAATTGAACAGCCAATTACATTCTTGACTGCATCTATCACTTCTGAATCACTGAACTTGCTTTTATATTTTGCCTTCAACTCCCTTTTTATGAAATTTATTACCGGTTTCCCTAACAGGTAATTTGCTAAGGTTGTAGGGTCAAGAGCTGAGTGTTTTTTCCATAGAACTTCAAGCTCCTTCTTAACGACACAATCTTTATGTAAAAATTGAAGTAGCTCCGCATTATCCTTGAAAGTACCCTGGTCTGTCAGGTCTATTGAGAACACTTTCTTGCTGTCAATAGGTTTCTCAAAGATTATTTTATACAGGTCAATATGTCTGCCATTTGTAAGCACAGCCCATTCAATACCCTCATTAGCCCCATAATTAATGGCTTGTCGAAGGTGCTTGCCAGATAACTCCAATGAATATCCTTTCACTTCAACTAGAAAGTGCCGGTTGCCATTAATTTGAATAACATAATCAGCATATGTGCCGCGGATCATGTACTCAGTCTTAATTTCTTCAATCATTTTATACCCTAAAACCTCAGTTAGGAAATGATTAATCATAAGCCTTGTTGCAGATTCATCCAATTCCGCGTAACCTTTGTCCAGGTATTCTTTTTTGTAGAATTTTAAAGCGGAGATTAATTTTACCTTTTTTGCCGGAGATAGCATAATTATTGATTTATAATTAGTTAACGGTAATATGCGATTGTCTTATAAAGCTAATAAACATTTTACTCACAGTAACAATCTATTTGATTTCTTTTCCACAGTGGGGGCAGAGATTGGAGCTAACAGGATCTTTTGAATGCCCAATTTTCTCAACAAATCCAGAGCTTATTATACCAGTTGGGAGAGCAATCAATCCAATACCAAGGAATGCGACGATGCTGCTTACAATTTTACCTAATGCAGTGATCGGGTAGATGTCTCCGTAACCGACTGTTGTAAGTGTTGCAACCGCCCACCAGAGAGATGCAAAGACATTGGGAAATTTATCTGGCTGCACAGGATTCTCAACACTATACATGACGAAGGCAGAAACAAGAAGCATTAGGCAAGCAATCAGGAAGGTCAGGCCAATTGCATTACGCTTCTCCTTCATAACATCACCAATGAGCTTAAGAGTTGTATTGTATCTGCCAATTTTGAAAACCCTGAAAAAGCGAACCAACCTGATTATTCTGAGAAACCTAAGGTCAACTTTGATGACAAATGGTAGGTAAAATGGGAGGATTGCTAATAGATCAATTAAACCATATGGTGAGAACATGAACTTTAGACCAGAAGTAATTCTATTCTTAGCTGGGTGAGTAATATCCGAGATATAGATCCTTAATAGGTACTCAATGGTAAAAACGGTTACTGATATGATTTCAAATAACCTAAGTAGATTGCGTGCTTGTGGGGTTAGACCTGATATTGTTTCCAATGCTACTGCTATGACATTCAGGATAATAAGGACAACTATGAAATAGTCAAATAGAAGATTGTATTTTGACCCATGAGCACCTTTGTCAATGAGATTGTAAATTTTTCTTTTCATGTCAATTTGCAGAATATGGAGGGGGTTTCCCAGATTGCTTCAGTTGGAAGCTGCCAGTTATGATGGTTAACTTCACCTTGCCCCTAACGTTCGGCGGTATGTGGCGTTGCCGCAGAGTCGCGGTGGCGCGTGTTTTTGCACTCGTGGTGCGATGCAGGTTTATGATATTGTTTTGTTTGTTCTCGCGTTGGCAAAAACCGTGACACCAGGAGGGAGTCCCCGGCGGGAGCCGGGGCAGCGGGCTGGTTTTTGCCCGGCGGCTTTAGCCGCGAAGCCGGGCCGATAAAGCACCAACTGGTTTTTGTGGTACTGATCTGATGGATTAGCGCGCAAAAACCAGCCGCGCCAATGACATATACCGACCTGTTAGCTGTAGGGCTATTTATTATTATTTGAAAGGTGTCCCCCATAATTTTTATTACGTCGGGATGGGCTGGAAGGCTCTTCACACAGACGCTTCATTTGAATCGTCAAAAAAACAATATCTGTGTGATGTGCCTGACAGCGAAGGGAAGGTCATGTTTTTGTGGCATTATTTTAAATCCAATGCTTTACGTTTGATCAAAATTCTATTTTGTAACTCACAGATGGTATAATGGGGAACAGAGTCACCTGTTGCAGTTCACCATTATCTAGAGTCAGATACCATGGATTCATCTTCGAATAGGCGTTGTAAATATCCACTCTGAAAGTTTTCCTTCCCCACTTTGTGTAAGTTTTTCGTTCAAGCCCGATATCAAGCCTATGATATAATGGAAACCTGATATTGTTTATCCCTTCCAGGTATGGCAGATCGCCCTGGATTATTCTGTCATAAAACGAGAATACAGTCCCGCTTTGCATGACGAAACTGCTGCTGATACTTAGTTTCTGAGTGATCTTATATCCTATGGAGAGCCTGAAATCGTGAGGCCTGTCATACTTATGATCAAACCGTTCACCATTGTTTATCTCTGGCGATTGCCGGGTCGTCTTTGAG
>JAGVVH010000509.1 GCA_019135895.1 Bacteroidota bacterium
ACCTTCAGCGGGGTCATCCATACAGCATCCCATATCTTGTGGCCAAAATCTTCTTGACATACAAGAAACCGCTAAATATACTCCACGCCACAAAAAGGAAGTTCTTATCAATTGGCAACAGCATTTCTTTTATTTTCAATATCCCATTAATATGATCAAAGGCAAAATTATTTTATTTCCCCTTCCCGTTCATTATAATATTTTCTATCTTCTTTCGTGTTGTATTAAGTTTCAAGGTTGTTTTATTAACCTCATCAAAATATTCATTCTCAGCGTTTTGGTTTAACGTAGCAATTTCTTCTTGAATTTGGGGTGGTGGTAAAACAATATCTAATTTTGCAAGGTCACGAGGATATAAATGAGCAGACTGTCCTTTAACCATTCTTCTTATTTGCTCTTGTACTAATGGCAAACGTAAAAAAGTAATTAAATATTTTGGCAAAATTTTTTCCGGATTTGCTCTGATAATTATTAATTCGCCGACACAACAACATCTTAAATTATCATCATAAACTTCCTGTGGGAAGGTGTCGATAATATCAGCCCTGCCGATGTATATTTTACTGTGTGCTGAGCATAACATTAAAATATCGCCTATTTGAAGTGAAGATTTATTTTTAGCCTTTTCATAAAAGCTTTCAGTGACGAAAAAATTTTCATTCCATTTTATACCATTGCCAGAAATATTTTTTACCTTGATAATTCGTACCCCGCTTTCGGGGTATGAATTTCTTGGAGCGGTTTTACCAGTGCGTATTTTTAAACAAACATTTTCGAGGGTGTCTTTTTTATAACCCTTGACAATATTATCAGTAATATTTTTTTGATTTGGATCATAAAAATCATAGTCCATCCGACCACTACTTTTTACATCATCAAGTTGTATTAGAATAGTTTGCATATTAATTACCAACCACGTTGTTTATGAAATATATTTATAACTTCATGAATTTCAGATTTTCCTTTTTGTCGCCCTGTTGCGTCATATCCAATATCTTCAACCTTTGCAAAAAAGACTGGCTTGCCACTTGTTATTTTCTTTCCATCAGAATATTTTTTAAAAAAAACTAAACTCGTTTTGGGGCTCGCACCATATGGCGTGAATGTATGATCCGGCAAACTTACCACCGCAACTAGCTCACCTTGCCCGTGAACCCATTCTCGAACATGTGCATGTGACGTATCTGTTAATACGCCGTCTTGCAAAACGATGGCCATTTTACCGCCAGGTTTTAGAAATTGAAAACATCTTTCTAACCCCATAATTTCCAATGGTAAAGATTTTTTCCCTTTACCCAACTCAAAACGTCCAATAATGTTTCCAATTTCTCCGCCCATAAGCGAACCAAAAGGAGGATTTGTTAAAATAGTATCAAAAACTTGAGGATCGCTGTTTTCTTCACCAGCTAGAGCTTTAATATCAGGATAATTATCAAAACTTAATAAAGCATCTGTGCATCTTATATTGCTATGGCCATCATCCTGCAAAAGCATGTCAGACATTGCAATACGCACCATTCGTTCTGATTTTTCGATACCATGCAAATGAAAAAATTTGAATTGATGAAAACTATATTCGTCAACTTTTCCGATTTCATAATCTTTTTTAACTCCATCAAGAGCAGATGTTAAAAAATGACCACTACCACAAAATGGATCAAGGATGAGATCAGTAACTTGGGGCTTAATTATTCCAACGGCTAATTTAACAACTTCATCAGGCGTAAAATATTGACCCATTCCAGCCCTAATCGCAGGACCAAGAACCTTTTGGAAAGCGCGGCCTTTAATATCTCCTTTGGAATCAAGAAAGGAAAAGTTTTGAAGAATCTCGACAACCTTTACGAGTGCATTACTACTTAATCTAATCTGTTGTTTGAAAACACCACGAGACCGTTCGTAGCCTGGTATTCTTTGAGAATAACGAGCTAAATCTTTTTCCGTTGCTTCTTTATATAAATCGCGAATATTTGATGCAATTTCTTCTGTATTGCCTGCGCCATAAATTTGAAAACGAAAGGGCACGCCTTCTTCAGCGTCTATGGTTGTTCTCTCGTCGTATATTTTTGCATATATTATCTTACTTAATTCATCAAGCGCCTCATCTGCGTGTGAGCCGTCAATATCACGAATAGCGGAATGACACTTAAAAAGAACATCTTCATATTTATCAGTAATTGGAGTAAGGCCTGTTTTCCTTCCAATCTTAATCATCTCTGGTGTTAGTTCTCTAACTAATTTTGATTTTTGCCTTAATCCTTTTTGATCATAATTTGGTATATCGGGAATATAATCAAAATCGTTTGGATCTATTTTTTTAACCAAACATTTTGTGACCTTGCCGCTGGTGATCATCCCAACTGTTGCCGTATGGGTGCTTGAAAGATAACCCATTAATTGCTTTTCAGCTTTATCAAATTCTATTTGTGTAATACCGGCATTCTTTGTTTCAATATACAAAAATGTTTTGTGTCTCTCATTTTTTATGGAAATATCAGCCTGTTTTTCCATTGTTGCCATCTGTACAGTTTCTTCAACAATAATTCTTTCTCCAATCCATTCTTTTGGATATCCGTAAGTATTTATAAGTTCAGAAAGAATCCATTGCCTAACATATTCCTCAATTTGATGTTCATCCATAGTTGGATTGTCGACAGCTTTTTTTCTTGCATATTCAACATCGGGATTGCTGGTCAACAACCATTCGTCTGGGTTAATTTTGTAAAAGGGTTTTGCTTTCATGGTTATCCTAATAAAAAATAATTATCTGTTAAAATAGTCAATATATCGCCACATCTTTTTATTCTAACACAATTAAAATCAAATCAAAAGAAAAAGAGGGTGACTATATGCACTTCACCGTGAATGAGACTTGTAAAATAGTATTTATAAGGGGTGGGTGGGTAGCCCCCCAATGCTTTTTTTTCGTAGCATAAAAAAAGGGGCGGGAATGAACCCGCCCCTTGGCCGTTAGTCTATTTCTGCTTGATTGCCAGCTTTCATTGATGCAGGTCTATGATGACAATTTCTCAAGGGATTACGGCTTCTGGCGGCCTTATATCGAAAAGGTGATCTGCCGTTACCTCGACTGCGGCGATCTGAAAAACGGCTTTG
>JAGVVH010000365.1 GCA_019135895.1 Bacteroidota bacterium
GGAACGGCAATTTGACCGTCTACTGTCTGCCTCTGTCGGTTACGTCACTGATTTTAAGCATCGAGTATACAACAAAAGATTGGGATTTGCTTAGTCCGTATTGCGGATTATCATTAGTTTTACGTTTAAATCCTTGTTTATCGGTGCCTGTTTATTAATGAAAATGTCTCGTTCTTTTGAATAAATTTTACCCTCTTTAATGATATAAAAATGAAACCGTAACTGCTCTTCGTCTTTAGAGTTGGGGCTGAAATGGAATCCTTTTATTTCATTGTTGACGTTTATGGAAAAAACGGCGGAAGCTGTTACAGCCAAAACGGCGATGCTGTTACAGTTTTGATGTGGCAAAGTTAATGTTTTTTTCTTAAACTGTCTCCACCGAGCTGGAATCTCGTTGGATGTGGCAAAGTTAATGTTTTTTTCTTAAACTGTCTCCACCGAGCTGGAATCTCGTTGCAGTATGGATTATTCTATCTAATATTGCATCGGCAGCTGTCGTATTGGTTTCCAGTGTTTCATACCAATTAGCTACTGGTACTTGACTTGCGAAGATTGTTGACTTCTTTGAGTGGCGATCTTCTATGATCTCCATTAAATCCAAAACTTGCTCTGCCGACAGTTTCTTAATCGCAAAATCGTCAAGGATAAGAAGGTCATATTGCGACAATCGCTCGAAGAATCTGGGAAGTCTGCTTTCTATACGTGCCATTGTAAGTTCTTCAAAGAGTTTCATCACATTGTAGTAACGTACCTTGTACCCACATAGACAAGCATGATGGCCTAGTGCCGAAGCAAGCCAACTCTTTCCTGTTCCCGTTGGTCCAATGATTATTACAGGATACCCCTGTTTGATATAGTCACATGTCGATACCTCATTCAACATTGATTGTTCTATACCACGTGAAGAATCGATTGCTATATCGCCAAGTGCGACAATATAACGAAACCTGGCGTTCTTGATGAGTCTGCTTGTACGATTGGACTGTCGCATATCATTCTCGCCTTGAATGAGCATACGCATGCCATCAGCCAGTGACATGGATGATGTCTTGTGGGATTCCATTAAATGTTGCCACGTTTCGGCCATGCCCGGTAAACGCATCGCCTTGAGTTCTGAAAGGATTTTTTCCATTGTGCCGTTATTGATTATTGATTATTTAAAAGCCTGAGGGCCTCTGATATTAGAATGAATAGTTGGTGCGATGTTTTCTGTCTGCATATCACCATCCTGTAATGCAAGGTAACCTTGACATCTTGATTTCACAAGGTTGCTTATGAACTTGTAGCTGCACCTGTCATACTTTACCGCAATACCACATGCCATATTAAACAGTTTTGGATCTGTCTCTTTTGCCAATGCCAGGATACCTTGTGCCGAACGATAATAAAGTTCCGCCGGTCTATCGGTAACAGAGAACAACTCACGTAATACATGCTTTACGGTCTCGCCGTACTTATTGCCTTTGTCGATGAAGTACTGAGGTGAGTAGGCATAGTATTGCTGTGTTTGTGACGGTAGGTGATGACTGTCATATGTGTATCCACCACTACGTAGAGAACGAGGGTGAGTGGCGACACAACTGCCATTATGGAATATGCGCACCTGTGATGATGTGAACACGACCTCAACCTTATAGCCGATCAACCTGTTGGGAACAGAGTAATGATGTCGTTCTGTTCCAAGCTGTATGAAACTATTAGGAGCTACGGTTAAAACGGCATGCCGCTTCATCTGATAACAATCTCGTGGCAAAGGAAGAAGCTCTTGTTTCTCTCCTGCCAGGAATCGCTCTGCCCGAGAATAATCACATCCTTGCATACGTCTGCTGTTGTATTTCTCAAGAAGCTCGGCAATTGCCTTGTTCAACTCTACAATAGAATGGAACACACGATTACGCAAAGGTGCATAAATTCGTTTGTAGCCTTTGTGGACCGCATCTTCCACGAGTGCCTTGTCCTTTGGTTTCCTGACCCTTGTAGGCAAGGCACAGCAACCATAATGAGTTGCCAGATCATTCAGTCCATCAGTAATGCCGGGAGACCATTTATCGAATGACTTTACTGCTGAGCGAAGGTTATCCGGGACTAACATGCGGGGAGCACCTCCGAAGAAACGGATAGCACAATCGACAGCCCCCAAGAAGTGCTCTATTCCCTGTGAAGGAATACAAGTTATGTATGTGTAACCGGAATATGGCAATACGGCTACAAACGTCTCTACTTGTATTATCTCACCAGTCTCCATATCTATGTAGCTCAGTTTATCGCCTGCGAAATCGATATACATTTTTGCACCGGGCTGATGAAGCATCTTTAATACCGTGGAGGGTTTGACCGCGATTATATTCTGTTTTAGATGATATCGGAATTGGGTTAGGCTATAGCCGTCAGGCACGTCCTGACGATATTCTTCCCATAATAGCTGAGCCGTCATGTGTTTATGCTTAAGCTCCTGCTCAAAATATTGAAGACGTGTTTTAAAGTCTTCAAAACGTTTATCACAATATGCAGGATTGCCACCATTAAATCTATGGTTCAACTCAGGATCATCTAATTGGAGCAAGGAGTCTATCCCTAATGGATCCTCGCGCGCTATTTTCAGATAACGTTGTACTGTCGTCGGACTCATGGAATGTATTGCAGCCAGATCTCTGACTGACATCTCGTTCTTGTAGCCTATTAAGACTTGTTTGATGATATTCATTTTCTTAGGTTGTGTCGCCATATATCTTGAGGTTTTATGTCTGCCTCAAGGTAATAAATTCATCAAAACTGTAACAGCATGCTCCGTTTTTGGATGTCTGATATGTGCCTTTTTAGCCAAGTGTAACAGCATACTCCGTTTTTTTTGCGACAAGCGCAAAAGCTGCTTGGCTAAAGCATTGATTATCAGTTATGCCTTTTTGGATAAAATGCTCAATTTATAACATATTATTAATCATGCCATGTGTAACAGCATGCTCCGATTTTTCCACAGCAGTTCACTTGCGGAGATGTATCATATGAACAATTTTCTGTTTTATGAGAGTAAGTCGAGTTTTGATTTAATGATGGATAGTGTTAAGTTTTTAGCTGATGATAATCACAATTCTTCGGAATGTTATGATTATTATAAATTCTTTAATAATCTGTATGAGCTCTTCGGTTATGACAAACAGCCTAGAATTAATAAAATGCTTATTGATGAGCGTTTGAAAACAAGTGATAGTTATGATTGGCGAGATTGTGATTTTGGATATGGAATCCGACATTTCTTTGCGAATAAGGATGTTTTTGGAAATCTTCAGATCAGAACGGGAATGATGGAGACATTGTTGGAAGGTAGTTTTGATTCGGAGGATAAAAATTTGGAGTTAAGAAGAGAGGATTATCTGATTGAAAACGGAATGCTTTTGGATGTTTTTAAATCTTATGAGAAATATATATTAAGTTGTTTAAAT
>JAGVVH010000323.1 GCA_019135895.1 Bacteroidota bacterium
TTTTAACTCCGATATCGAAATTTGGAAAAAATCCATGCGGAAATTGCTGGATCTCAACGCGGATATTCTCTGCGAGGGACATTTCGGAATCTTTGATTCCAAAGAACGCACCCGTTCCTACATCGAGGGGTATCTCGAAGAATACGAATAGAGAAGTCTTTGAAATAGATTTCCTTTGTCATACCGGCGAAGGCCGGTATCCAGGAAATGGTTGACAAATAAGTCTACTTACAGTACTATTAACAGCACTAAAATAAAGGTTGTTAAGCATGGCACAGACAATTACGGCAAATGAGTTAAAAACAAAGGGTGTGACCATCCTCAACGATGAGACCGCCGATGGGACGGAGGTCATCATTACCGTTCGCGGAAAAAACAAGTTTGTCGTTCTTCCTATTGAAAAATATAATTATCTCCGGGAATGCGAACTGGAAGCGGCATTGTTGGAATCAAAGAGGGACATTAAAGAAGGAAGATTTGTTAAA
Organism: Bacteroidota bacterium; assembly: GCA_019135895.1. GTDB lineage: Bacteria > Bacteroidota > Bacteroidia > Bacteroidales > WCHB1-69 > JAGVVH01. The sequence continues at coordinate 486 of JAGVVH010000323.1, forward strand.
GAGTCAGTGGAAAAACACATCAAGAGAATAACACGTGGCTGAAATCTTATACACGGACAGTTATCTAAAACGAGCGAAGAAATTTATCAAAAAACATTCCAATTTAATATCTCAATACGAGAAGACGTTAAAACTGCTGGAAATAAATCCCTACCATCCTTCGCTAAAATTGCATCGCTTGCGTGGAACACTATCTGAGTTGTATTCCGTTTCTATAAATATTTCTTACCGCATCACAATATTTTTTATCATTCAGGATGATAAAATCATTCCAATTGATATTGGCAGTCATGATGAGGTTTATTAATCTTGTTTTGGTATTACGGATTTTTTTCAAAAAACTAGCATAGTTTCCCTAGAACTCTTTTTGGATTGTTTATTGACATATTATTTTTAGCAGGTTCTCATCATTTGTATTAGGAATCACATATTCCGTTCCGTTGTTATTATTTTCAGCATATAAGATGTGATGATTGGTATCATAATATGACACATTAACTAAATGACCCATTTTTTTCTCACAGTCTATTTCATTTGTGCTCTGTATTTCTGATAATTTGTCAAATCCTTTAGTAGACACTCCATTGTTTGTTAAAAATTGAATTTCTTTCTTTTTGCCCTTTTCAGAGAGGACTGTTTTCCTCCAAACTTGAACTGTAATTTTCCCATCTTCTTCATAATTATCCATCTTATATGAATGAACATTACCATCAATATCAGTATTATATTTTATCCAGTCGGAAGAACTCCGCTCACAGCCTGCAAGTAGAAAGAGAATTAAAAATAATAAATAAATAACTGAGCTTGTCTTTTTCATCACTATACCCTTATGGCATTAGTTGTAATAATCTATTTCAAATGATGTATAGTCCATTCCAAACAATTTTAATATCTTTTCGCACCTTACGCATATTGACTTCGAGTTTTCATTCGTTTGAAAATAAATATTCGTTCCTCTTATAAGCTCCGGCATGCGAAGATCATTTGAGTGTTTTGAAAAATATTTATTTTTTCTGCCACGAATCGATAAAATTTTATCAATTTCATGAGAATACTTCATAACAACAATTCTTAATATTTTCCGCAAAACATCTATATGAGATACTGCCTCATATTGTTTACCTTCAAACCGAAATCCGTTAACCTTTGTTCCCGTCAAATTATTATTTGGTCTAATCGGATCAACACTTATTTTTTCCAAAGCTGATGCAAAAATCTTTTTTTCAATCGGGTTTTTCATTTTTCTATAAACATTAACTATCTTTTCAACTGTGATTTCATCTTCGTTCATAATTCCTCCAAATTGAGTAATAATTTTATTTATATACGGTTAAAATGTCCTGAACCTTAACGATAATAGTTCCATCTTTTGCCTTATCCAACATCTGTAAAAATGCTTAGTCTCGTGGACGATATTTTGATATTCTCGGTTTCCTAAATGTATTTTTATTGCGCCACCTGGAGCATTCAAATATTCTCCATTTTCCTCAATGACCTTTAATAAATAATTAGGAATGCCCCGCTGCTGCTTTTTTATTAAATGTTTAGTCTCGTTCATCTTTAACTACATTTCGGCAAATGGTCATTTAGAAAATTTTGCTCTGAGAATGTCAGCCAACGTCCATTCCTTTTCATTAGGTTTTTTTATGTATATATCTCTCCATGCATTACGTGATGTGCGGGTAATTTCCCATACAAACTGTGACGGAGAAAGCGACTCTTCTTTGTAAATAAGCTTCTCATGCATGATAGACGCATAATGTCTTTCCTTCTTATATTCCATATAAAGTTGAGTTCCATTTGGTAGATATATTTCACCCCATCTATATCCTTTGAATCCATCACCATACTTTTTCTTAAAATCTGATTCCCCTGTTTTACGTTCAAGATATTTGTAGTATTCATCGTTCCAGTCATTATTACCTTCAGTTCTTTCAAGATAATCTTCGACAACATTTTCAATCCAACCCGCAATGTCTTGCTCAGGACCTCTTCGCAATAACATCTCGTAAATAATTTCTGCTGAAATTGGGACACAAATTTTATTTTCCATAAATCCTCCTATATAGTGCTAATTTATGCTAAGTATAGTAGTGCGAATTTTAACTTTGTCAAGAATTTTTTTAATATTTTTATTTTCTTAATAATATTAATTGTTTATTAGTTATATTAACTATATGAATTATGCGACAAGAAGAATTATTGCATCTAAGAGAGTGCGGGGAAGTTTGAGAGATTCAATACTTAATTATAGGGTTGCGTGGACAGTCAGGTCTTGAAAAATCATTTTTGCAGGCTTTCTTTCACCTTAACGGCGATTTTTCTGACTTTCTGCATCACGTCTTGTTCGTTGATCGTCAGCAGCTTTCGGTTTTCCATAACAACTTCGCCGTTGATAATGACCGTGTCAACGTCTGCGCCGCTGGCCGCGTAAACAAGATGGGAATATTCACAGTAAAGCGGCGTTAAATGCGGTTCGTTTAAGCCGATCACGATCATATCGGCTTTTTTCCCGGGTTCCAGAGATCCGATTTTCTTTTCCATGCCCAGAGCCTTTGCGCCTTCGATGGTGGCCATGCGCACGACTGTTTGCGCGTCCATCAC
>JAGVVH010000459.1 GCA_019135895.1 Bacteroidota bacterium
AGGTGTGCGCCGGTAAACCGTGACTTGATTTCCCTCTATTTCAGCCAACCTTGTGTAAAGTTCCTGACAATGCGTTTCAATTCCCCCCTGAATATCAGGAATTCCTCGTGTTCCAATTACGCCTATTCTCATCTATAAGTTAACTACTGGACACTTTTATAACTTAAATATCATTTGAATATTACAGCTACGAACAAATCTCATTCCAGTCCGGAACAAAGAACTCTGCGCAACTATCTTTTATCAAAAAATTTATCAGGTTTTTTCTGACAAACAATAACATCATATGTTTGCTTGTTGAATATCTTAATATTTACATTCAGGCAAGGAACAAATATGATTTTTACTAACTTACACACTTGTGTTATTATAAGTAATGACTGTTTTAAGGGAAAACTAAGGGACCACACCTATATAATCAGGAATTATTCTAATATGGTTTGACATGGGGAATTACACACAAAAAGTACTTACAAAAACACTATCACCTTTCATCTATTACTCAGGGATTCATAATCTCACAAAACCATTTTTCGGCGGACGAGGACACATATTAATGATGCACAGGGTTGTCTTTCCGACTAAAAAGATGAGGATTCATAATCATCTAAGTCTTGAAATAACTCCGGAACACCTGGAAAGTATAATCAAGTTTTTCTTCAAGAAAGGATATGACTTCATTTCCCTGGACTTATTGACAGACTGGATATCTAACAACAGAAAAACAGACCGAAGATTTGTTGCTTTCACCTTCGATGACGGGTATAAAGACAATCTGGAATATGCGTTCCCAATTCTGAAAAAACACAAAGTGCCATTCACAATTTACATAACTAATTCATTTCCTGAAAATAAAGCTATTCTATGGTGGTACTTACTGGAAGACCTCTTAATTAATGTCCAAAGTTTGCAATACCATTTCCCATCAGGTATGGTTGATGTTAAATGCTATAACTATAGTCAAAAAGAACGGGCATTCAATATTATCCGAAATCATCTTATGCAATTAAACCACGACAACATAGGAAATGAACTTGATAAATTCTTTTCAACGTATGGTTTACAGGTTTCAAATTATACATCGGAGCTATGTTTGTCATGGGACGACATCAATACGCTTGTTGCTGATCCATTATTTTCAATCGGTTCCCATACCCTCAATCATCATAACCTTCCTAATCTATCAGATAAACAAGCATTTGCTGAAATTCATGAATCGAAGGTAATTATAGAGGATAAAATGAAGGGAACTGTCAAACATTTCTGTTATCCTTTGGGAAAATTTGGTAAGAGAGAGATGGACATAGTGAAAAAATGTAATTTCCTTACTGCTACAACAACACAAACAGGGAATCTATCTCTTAATCAATCTATTGATTTCCATTCTCTACCACGTATTCAGGTGAATTCCCTGACCACAGAAAAAGTATTGAAGCTTCAAATCAATGGATTTTATCCTGCTCTCCTTTATCTTTTGCCTGTCAATCAATAAGCAGTTATTAAGCTGAATTGACAATAAACGGGACGCAAAGATTTTCCACATCTTCATTAACAGACAATCTTTCACTAACTTAATAACTTATTAATAAGGGCAATGTAGTTGTTACGGAAAATATCCTCAGAAAAGGTTCTCAGAACATGTTTGTGACCATGAAGTCCAAAGGCAATCCTCTTATCGTAATGTTCGACAAGATCAGCAAGTTTATCTGCCATTGTTTGATAATCTTTTGGCCTTACTACAGGCAAGGAATAGTTGAAAGCTTCCATTATACTATTAGGCATGCCCTCAGATATGGAACTCATGAGGTAAATATCTGCAGTTATATAGAATGCTTCAACTGATTCCGGATTTATTATTAGTTTTATATTTTCCAACTTTAAATCATTTATCCAGCATTGAATATGATTAAGGTATTTGCCATCTCCAATGATAATATACTCGATGGTCTTATCAATGCAAATCGTATTAAGAATACTAACTGCCTTCAATGCTGTCAAGTAGTCCTTTTCAAATGTAAATCTTCCAACAGATAATATGGTTATTTTCTCGCCGGGATTTCTTTTCCTTTCCTTCTGTAGATTATTGATGCAATTATGTATAACAGATGATTTATTAATCGAGAACCCTCTTTTCACGAAAAGGTTCATTCCGTAAGTGTTGTTAAATACCATATGATCAAGAAAAAATTTCTGTCCAAGCCAGGTTACCCAGAACTTTAAAAACGGAAGATATGAACTCCGTACTCCCCCAATGCATTTGATACCAGTTGTTAGTGAAATACAGGCTGCCATGGCATTATCCAGAGTCAGCATACCTATTAATATTCTGATGTCATTCTGTTTAACATACAATCTTAGTTGCCTCAACCTTGTAAAGAAATTTCCCGAAAGCTGGATATAGTTAATCTTTTCTCTTTCAATAAAGTCAAGGTGTTGTTTAAGTCTTGGCCATTTCTTCTGGACTATGTAATGAACTCTATACGTATTTCCTAAAGCCTTGGCTAAAAGGAGGCTCTGTTTCTCAGCCCCTCCCATATCCAATGCATTCATTAAAATAACTATGTCAAACCTGTCAGTCATAGATTCCAATTGAGTTGTGTCAAAAAAACGAAAGATCAGCCGGTGCAAGGGTCTGTTTTTATAATGCTTGTATTTTGATCCATGCTATTTATCAATTCCTCCATAATAAATTCCTGAAGCCAGTATTTGCCTTCATGAAATTCAAGTCTTTCTCCATTTAAAGTATAGTAGCCGGAAATCCCATCGCGCTCAAGTTCGCTGGGAGATGTAATATCTGTGTTTATTGAAGTCTCAATAATGCGATGGGTTTGCTCTTTTTCAGATTTAAGAAAATCCACTGCCAGCATAGTGCTGGGCATCACTTCCTTTACTTTAAAAGCCATTTTTACTACATCTAGAGGCAACTGACCTCCTTCTGACACAAGGTCCGCTCCAGAGGCTCTGAAATCATTACGTGGCTTCATCCGGTAATATCCAAAAATCTTTTCGCCTATAATTATAATCCTTAAATCATAGGGAGCATCATCTATGTACTTCTGGAAATAAACATAACCCTTCTGCTTAAAGTAAGGGAACCCGGAATTGACTCCAGTGGAAAATGCCTTTTGGATAAATCTTTTTGCAGCAGACCGTGTATTCAGTTTTTTAACACTAATAGATGATGATCCAACATTAGCTTTACTTACCAAAGGGTAATAAAAACTATCCAGCTTTGCTAAGCATTCCTTTTCATCAAAGGATATGAATGTTGGAATGATCGGCAGATTATGTGATGACAAAAGATAGTATACTCTGACTTTATCTTCATAAGTCCAAAGTTCTCTGGAAGAGGGATGGCACTTTATTTTAAGATGATCCTCAACGAAGGAGATTTTTGTTATCTGCTCATACATAGAGGCCGGATCCGAAAAAGGCCTCCAAACGATCAAGTCATAATTTTTGGCTTCCTGAATCCAATTCTCGGAGTGTATATTAAGAAACGAATATTTTATATCGTTATTCTTAACAAAACGCTCAAACTTTGGCCAATAGGTTATCAACCCAAAAGACAGGTCATCTTCGTCCTTGACAATTCCTATATTTAATTTACATCCTTTTAATACAACCTTCTCAGCAGTTTCAATAAATTCAACAAGAGAGTCCCATTCCCTTGCATTTCTTGCCTGGATCCTTTTTTGAATTATCCTTTTTGTAAAGCGATTTGTTTTAAGATACCAGCCCAGTTTGCGCTTGATGATTCTATAAATATATCTCTTCATGACCTTAGGTTTGTTTATAATTAAGAATTACAGATAGGTGGGTCTTGATGCCCAATATTTAGTTTATATTTAAAAGAATCCCTTGCATATTCAGACAGGGAAGCACAATTAAAATAATTATATATTTTCCTTTGATGTTGATTTTTAATCAAAATATTAATCAGTCCGGTTCGCTTTAATATAAATTTTATATACCGGTTTTGAACGAAAAGATCAGCTAATAATTCTGTTCTGTTCCGGTATACAAATTCTTTCCATTCTTCATCAAGTCTGGCATCATTTATTTTTGTATTAATAAGATCTATTTCATTCAGTATACGTTTTTCAATCTCGCGTGAAATGATTAAACATGGTTTTCCATTGCACTGTTCGTAAGGAATCAGCCTGTAGTCTTTAAGCCTTTTACCCTCAATCGTGAAGTTTAAAATAATGCCATTATTCCAGGGATTGTTTCTTATTGACGGCCAATCAAATATAAAATTTCCAAGGCCAAAGAATATATGACAACTACCAATTTTTTGATGCCCGCTGAACACATGCTGGTGGTTACAGACAATCACATCCAATCCTCTTTCAGCCAGAAAAACAAAATTCTTATAAATATCGGGAGTAGGCAAGCTGTAAGATTCTACTCCACCATGATACAATAATATCATGAAATCGGAATCTTCCCTATATCTTTCAATATCTTGAAGAACAGAAATTATGCTAAAAGGATTAGCGCCTGCATTATCAGCACTTGCCGCACTGAATTCTCTTTCGCAAACATTAAGGAGACATATCCGGATACCATTTATCGTTTGTATGAAGGGTTTTCTGGCTTTTTCCAGGTTTAATTCTGCTCCAACCCA
>JAGVVH010000025.1 GCA_019135895.1 Bacteroidota bacterium
TTATAAATCCATTATAAACCGGAACATCTCCAATTAGAATTTTTTCAGAAAGGTCTAAAAACGACAAATCTTTTTCACGTGCTTCAACTTCATTTATGCAGTATTTTTTGATACGATTCAGATCATGAGAGCTTATTTTATCGCTAAATACTATTAATCGGGCACTTTTTATAACTGCTTCGGTTTTAGGATTTAGAAGTGAAAGGCACTGCATGGCACTGTCTGCACGTTGGTCAAATTGACCGGGTAAATATTCAATAGCAAAGTAATTCAGCCCGGAAAAGTCAAATTCTTCAAATAGATTATCCGTAACGGGTTCAGAGAAGATACTTACTTTTGCTTTATCCAATAATTCAGAATCAATATTAAAAATATCATAGACATTAAGGAGTCTTAAATTTTGGATATTTAAATTGAGATTTGTATTCAAATCGTTTAGTAAACTTTGAGCTTCGACTTGAAAAAGTGCCTTTTTTTCAACAAAAAGGCGAACATTAAAGTTGTTGGTCATTGGTTTAAAATTGCCCTGCAAAAATATATAAAATGTTGAGTTATTAAGTTAGTTTTTTTTAGAATTATTCGGATTCAGGATATTCTTCTTCAAGTTGAATGCTAAAATATTTGCTTACAAATTTTCTTTGTTGAGTTTTGTTGCCTAATTTGTATGTAAAAGAAGGTAACCCGTCGCCAGATTTTATAGTCTTATTTTTGGCTTTTACACTCATGATGGCTTCAACAAATTTCTTTTCAGAGGAATAGCCGTACATGCTATTATTTTCGAATTGGAAGAAAAAGAACATGTTATCAAATTCGAAATAGATATAAAGTCTGTTTCGCGAACCTCTTTTCTCAATTACAATTCTTCCGGGAACAATTTTATAAACTTGCTTACTGCCACAGACAATAAGAGGTAACTCTTTTTGAGAGACAAAGGCACTATTTTCTTTATCCCAAATAAAGTCAATTTTTGAGAAAAGAAATTGTACTTGTAATTTTTCAGGTAATTTTTTTGTCTGACCTCCTGACGCAAGTTCCTTGCTGAATTTAGCGTACCCATCTTCCCCAAGTATGTTAATGAGGGCCATTTCGTATGAGTCATCATTAGATATGTCAACGAAATTTAATGTTTCTGATTTTTCTAATGCATTGTTCATAATTTTCATTGATTCATCATTGAAAAAGAAATCAATTGAAGTGGTGAGATGCATTATTGCAGAGTCAGCTCTCATATAATTTGTTATAGATCCATTAGTTATAAATTCAATTCTTCCGAGTTTGGTTCCCATGTCAATGGCACCTTCACCAGTAGAAATGCAATTGTAATCATCTAAGGATATAATATTGCCGGGGACGGAAGGATCTTTAAGTTTTTCCACCGAAGCCGCTTTAAAAGAATGAGTCTCTTTATCGTAAGTGATATATCCGAAAACAGAAATATATTCTGCATCGTTGAATTGGTCTTTTGCTGCTCCAAAGCAAGTGTAGATGCGCCCATCTCTGTTTCTGGAAGCAATGGCTACAACAGCTTTTCGATCAGCCACATCTTTGCTTCTGTTATGGATTTGAATATAGATATTATTAGGATCAACTTGTTGGATGATGACAAGGCGTGCATATTTAACAGTGTCACAATCATGAATCAATTCAACTCCACCCGCAAAAGTTAGGAATGGCTGATCACTGTGCAATTCAGCTCTTCCATCAAATCCAAAATGAGGGCTAAATTTAAAATCTTTATCCTTGGGTATGAGAGCACCCCCTTGCGTAGTTTTATAAAACCAAACAGTATCAAAATGCAATGTTTGGACACTCTTATTTTCATCGATATAGTCATAATCTCCGGAACCTTTGAAGTCTGCCCCGGTAATAATTTTGGCATTGCAATTATACAATTCATGGTATTTATTAACCCTTCCTGCTAAAATTCTGGATTGAGTAAAGGAACCTATTTCAGCTTTTTCATAGATGATAACCTCACCATCGTGAGGGATTATTGCGGCATCTCCAGCGTTAATAAATCTGACACCATGTGCTTTAATGGTATTTTTTGAAAAGTCGAATTCTGCATTTAAAGCATTGAATTTTAAATCTTTTTTCCCTGGATCAGTGGCAATAAGTTCATTGCCCTCACTTTTCATATCAACTAAATCTCGGGAAGGAGTATTGTTGATGTCAACATTCTTGTATGGATCATCCCAATTAAAGCGGATTATATTTTCGTCAATCGGTTCCCATTCGAATCGGGAAGCATTAGTTTTAAACTGGTTTTTTACAAAGACAACTTCAGAAACATCGCCATTGGAAATGAAGACCCCTTTTCTGGTTTTGAAATCAATATAGGAATTGTAATTATCGGTCGTAAATGCAAAATCCGTCGAATTAAGGTCGTAAATTCGAAGGTTCGCAGTATCAGAAAGCAATTCATGATGTTTAAAACGGAATAATTTCGAAGTAAGGTCGGCACGTTTAAATTTGACAACTCCGCTGCCGAACATGCCTGATAGGGTTAATTTTGAGAAACCGGTAAGTTCGGTTTCATCGAATATAGCCATTGGAAACTGCAAAGTATGAATAAACATTTGGTCCTTATACGGCTCCCAATGAATATAGGCATCATTTACTACAGCATGTGGAAATTCTATTCCTTCCTGTTGTTCAGTTACTTCGTGGGTCCTTACGCTTCCGTTTAAGGAATCCAGATAAAAAACGATACTGTCAGAAGTCGTAATAGAAGTAAGATATTCAATAGTGCCGTTTCCTCGAAGTCCCCGATTACTTAAATCAATGCGGTTATAATATTGACCTTTTCCCTCATACATTGGAAGTCCGGAAGCATCTGTAAAATATTCAAATCCAAGAGAAAAGTCAGGTCTGGTGACCAAAGGTTGATGAATATCAGGAAAAATTCCTCCTGAAACCAAATATCCTTTGAATCTCATGGAGTCAGGTTCAAAATTATCCAAATTAACAACTCTAAATACATCAACAAGATAATAAAAACGATCTCTTTTGTAAGCTCTGTTTAAAGTAAAAGGATGGTCATAAAAAACTTTTCCC
>JAGVVH010000260.1 GCA_019135895.1 Bacteroidota bacterium
AGCTGATGATAGACAAAACTATTATTAATGTAACAGATAGTTTTTTCATAGCATTTGAGCTTGGTTATTATAAGTGAATTATACTATGTTTTATGGCACAAAGACCGTGCCTGTTTAATCTTAACTTATGGCTCAGTTTTGAATTGCCATATTTCGAATCTATAAAGAGATCCCGGGTGTGTTCAATGCTTTATAACTGTTCGGTGGAACCGGGGCCATTGAGCAGACGAACTCAAGAGCCACAAACCCGGGTGAGTGGCGAATAATGTGTTGTTGGCGTCGGGTCGCGATAGCTCTTGTTTTTGCACTCGTGGTGGTGTATTGTATTTTTCTTTTTGTTACAAAATTGTTGAGGTAGGCAAACGTGACGCCATAATCGAGCCCCGGCGCAATCCGGGTAGCCTGTGCCGCCATTATAAATTTCTCGAGGCGGTTACAAGATTTTCGCGTTACAGAAGCAAATGACCTATACCAACCTGTTATACATAGTTATTTTACTGTTTGGTAATTAGCTAACTATAATACTCCCCTGAATTAAGGAACCATCGGTTTAACAGTCACCTTCGTTCCTTCCTTGCTATGACAAATTAAACTTGAAACTTTTATGTATATTTAACCGTCTATAAAAAGTCCGATAAACAGGGGGCCAAACCACGAGGAGGGTCCATTTCTTTTCAACATGACCAATTAACTTTGATGAAAAGATTGCCCAGATACACTAGACCATCACATATAAACGTGTTACAGGGCATTAAGAAACAACCAGCCACATGAGATTATTAGCATTTAGTGATTGGAGAGTTCAGTCAAAAGAGATGATTGAAAAAATAATACAGGATGAAAATCCGGATTGTGTTATTTATGCTGGTGATGACCTTGATAAAGTTCTTCGTTTACAATCAGGTCTGTATTTAAAGTCTGAAAACTTTTTTTTTAAGGTAAATCAAAAGTTTATTGAGGAAAACTCGCCTTTTAAAATTTCAAAAAAGCATGTATCTGAGTTTTACAAGTCGTTTCAGGAGCATGAAACGCCAAAACTTACAGGTATTGAAATAGGTGAACGTCCGTTTTACTTTGTAAATGGCAATGATGACAACTTAATTGAGCATAATGGGGAATTTCTAATTGAGAAAACCTATTCTATTTATTTGCCATTTGTACTAACTGATACAGGTAACGATATAAGAGTCATTGAATCTGATTATTCAACAATCTCTGCAGGAATACAATATTTCTATCCATTAGCTCAGAGACCTCTTTTTGGACTGATTGAGAAATCAGGAGTAAAAATTTATGGTTCTAAATGCGGATTTGGATTGACGACAGAAATAATCAACCTTCCTACGGAATATGTGGATATTTTAATTGTTCATATTCCACCTATGGGGATTTTAGATTTATCCACAAGATTTAAAACCAAACATATTGGCTCTGAATCACTATTAGAATATGTCAAAACGCATCAACCAAGATTTGTAATATGTGGACATTCACATATTTGGGGTGGTCAGTCGGTTGATTTAGGAAAAACAACCATTATAAATGTCAGCTCGCATGATACTCGAAATTATCTAGGTAATTATGCAATAATTGACACAGAACTAAATAAGGTTGAGCTTAAACAAGAGAAAATTAAGACAGTAAATCAGGTAAGAGGAACGCAATTTAAGAGTGATGAGAGCTTTAAAATATTTGGTTCAATAAAAAACGTCTATCAACATGATTTATACTCAAAGAAAAACGAGAAAATAATTGATAGTTTAGAAAAAAACGGTCGGACTATAATTGCTGATAGGATTAGAAGTTTCTCTTGGGAAAAACCAAAAATTATTAAAAAGCTTTCATTTAACCCTCGTGACTACGCATTAATCGATATTGAAACGGGAATTCCAAAATTTGTAGATTTGTGGGTAGTTAAATGCAAACTCTGGTTGATTGGGATTTATTATAAAGGAGAGATTATTCAATATGAACTACCTAAACAGAAAACTCAGTTTTTAAAATTCATTCCCGAGAATCATATTAAAGAACTTGTTTCTTGGACAAGTTTTGATTCAAAGGTTCTTAGAAACATGAAAGGTTTAGAGAATATCAAATGGATTGATGCTTGTAAAAGAGCAACTTACTCGATTATATGGCACTCTTACAAACTTCATGAACTGTATGATGTTGTATTTGACCATAAAGATGATGGAATTATTGATGGCACAATAGCTGGATTATATGCTGAACACCTGATAAATAAGAAGCAAGCCTGTGAGTTTTGTCCTTCAGAAACATATGTGAAAGAAATGATTAAGGACAGAAATAAAAAAGACCTGATTCAGATGTTTGAATTATGTGATTTGTTGTATAGATTTGAAAAGTAATGAATAACGTCCCGTGATATGTGGTATAGTTAATAAGGGTTTCAGTGGTTTTCGAAGCGTTGTAACACGCTTCAAAACTGGGTGTAATTTGATAGGTAAATAGCCCGCAATCCCTTGCTAATCATACCGCCACCGTTAGCACCCATTTTAAGTTATTTAAAAAACTGATAATCAGGTAAAAATCATGAGGAAATCTATTCTTCTATCATTATGTCCTGAAGTTTCGCAAGTAAGAAAAAGTTAAGAAATGTCATAAAAAGAAGCACTGGAAGTTTCAGATATCTCTGAAAATCAGTATATTTAAAGTGACAAAAAAATAAATAACTGATCCCAATGCTTAAAATAGAGGTACAAACATTTTCTCTGAGATTAATATTTTTTTTCGGAGAATTCTAACAAAAAGGGGCAGTGTTCCAATCAGTGTGTCCGGGGCAGAGAAAAACAATAATCACCGCCTCCACAACTCCACTTGCTATTTGCCCCGGTGGTGTTTGGCAGTGTCCCAATCAGGTGTGTCTGGAGCAGCAGAAATACCAGAGCCTGTTCTCACGGCAGAAAACAGCCATCTCCTTCAGGATGTCACAGGTGTGGCTAAATCTTTTGTCTGCCAGAAAAATCAGTTGCCCGAATTAAGCATGGCGCCTGCATCCATGAGCCTGGCTACCGGGTAGAGCCTCGTCCGCTTC
>JAGVVH010000568.1 GCA_019135895.1 Bacteroidota bacterium
GTTTATCCTGGTTAGCGCTTTATGATCAGTTTCCCGGTAAGCAAGCTCTCGCCGTGTTTTACTCTCAGCATGTAAATCCCTTCCTGCCAGCCGGAGGTATTTATGATTGTTTTATTATCCTTGAGGCTGGTCTTTTTCTCTTTCAGTATCATGCCCGGGGTATATATTTCCAGTTCCCATACTGTTGCGGTCAACTCTTTATCACCCGAGCTTTGGATTTCAATGGTGACTTCACCGGAGGCAGGGTTCGGGTAAATCGACATACCCTTTGAACCATATACTTCAATATTTGTAACGGTATAACTTCCCCATCCGCATGTATTCTGACCCCTGACCAAAAGCTGGTAATAGTCTGAATTGTAAAAGGCAATATCGGCTGTCCAACCGTAATCATACACCGAATTGCCGTTCAATGGGTTTAGGATCCAGTTATAATCAGTGACTCCCATCGCCGGGTTGTTGGGCATCGCGTAATAAGTAGCCCACTGGTTATTCGGTGTATATGTTGGTCCTGAAATATAGCTGATCACGGGGGTACCCGACCATACAACTTTATCTGGAAGTGTAACACTGCCACAACTCGTGACCAGTGTGGCTCTCACCCAACTGCTGCCGGAGCCGGTGGAAGAGAAAGTACAGGGATTGGAGCCCTGGGCGGAGGTACGAGCGAGATTCGGGCCCTGACTCCATATAATAGTCGCTCCTGTTGGAAGGTTGTTAACTGTAAATGAGCCGCCGGAAGAGCAGACGATGGCAGGACCGGAGACATATGCAACAGCCTGAGCAACAGCCTTATATGCATTTAATCTGCCAAAACCCAACTCATTGCTTCGGCCATTTGTATAAATATATCCACCAACTCTATCTGCTGTTGCAGTAAGTATATCAAAAACTTGCCGTTGAGTTAAATTTGGATTGATAGATAGCATTAATGCTGCAACACCTGCAACTTGTGGACAGGCTGCTGATGTGCCTCCCATTCGTGATGTATATGATAAAAAATTAATACCTGCTGCAGGTAATTGCTCACCGGCAGCAGGAGGATGTACCCAATCGGGATTATTAGGATAAGGATTATATCCTGTATTATTCGGAATGTCAATTGTCCATACTTCAAATGTCTCCCCCGCAATACCACCTGTTCTTCCTTGTCTTATGTATACATCAGGAGGATATGCCCTGTGTGATGGAGCAACAATATCAATCAGGTTACTTGTAGGGCTATAATCTGCTTGAAAATCATCTCTATCAGATGCACCTACTGTTAAAACACCCTGAATATTGACATTGGCAGGAAATTGTACAAAACCAGTATCACCAACAGTATGGCGAGCATTATTCCCAGCAGCAAAAACAACTAAACAACCCAAACCACCACGCCCTGTTGTAGTTGCTGTCCTAATAGCTTCTACAATAGCAGGGTGAAGATTTTGGTTAGTGGAACCATAACCCCAACTGTTTGAAATTATATGAGCTCCATTTTGGCGAGCGAAATTAATGGCAGCAGCAACACGATCAACGGCTATCCCTGTTTCGTCGGTATTGCATATTCGTATAGGCATAATCCTACAATTTGGTGCTATACCGGAAATACCTTCACCATTATTACGAGTAGCCGCAATAATACCTGCACAAGCATTTCCATGATTATTATTAGCAGTTGCCGATGGGTTATTTGGATCACCATCTGCTAAATTACTATTGTTTAAACGCACCTGACGGGTATTGGGTAAATCAGGATGATTTGGTGTAACACCTTGGTCAATTACAGCCACTATAATATTATTATTTCCCTGGGTAATAGTCCATGCTTCGGGAGCATCAATATCAGCATCATTTGCACCCCAATGACCATCAGTGAAAATTTGACCAGTATTGTTCAAATAGAATTGTCTATTAAAAAATTCATCATTGGGAATTTGGAATAATTCAACTTTTGATATAAAATTTGGTTCCGAAAATAAAACGAGTCCACTTTCCTGATAAGAAATACTTATCTCCAGAGCATCAGAATTTTCCGACACTTTAATTAATTGATAATTTTCATCAGATTTAATAACTTTTACATTATGTTTTTTATGAATTTCATTAATTTGTTTTTGTGATACATTATCATAAAACTTGACTAAAATTTCGTCTGTAATATACATCTCTAATCCAGATTCTTCTTTATATACCGGATGCATAGAAACTATATCATTTTGCCAACCCTTTTCATTTGTTAATTTGTTTCTGAATAATCTGTCTTGAGCTATTATCACTATAGTACTGTCATCTTGCCATTCAATTTGTTTTTCTTCAATAAAAATTGGAAGACTCAAGTTTTTAAATTCTTTTCTCTTACTATTATTATATCTTATAACAATCTTATTTTTAGAAGGTATAAGGAATATTTTTTCATTATAGGCATAATAAAATTTATCTGTTGTATTGCTTTCTTTAAAGCTATATATAATTATCAATATCCCTATGATAATTATGGCAATTACAATTTTTAATTTTATCATTTGCTTAATCTTTATTTATTAGTTAATTTTTGTATATTTTTAATAATTATCTGCCTATCTTTTACAGAGTGAGTAAATCCCCATGTATTAATAGTACCGAGGCATAATGGATAGTATTTCTCCTTTTCTGAAGAAAATCTATATTGAAATTTAATTTTATAATTTAAATATTCAGGATCTGGAAAGAGAAAACTATAAATATAATCAGCAAATAAGTACTGCGGAAAATCAAACAGAGTGTTTGGAAGGTTATAAGTAACCAAAGTATCAGCGAAGTTGTTGCAGGCAATTACGAAACCTCTATCATTTGTTAGAACTCCTCCTTCACATTGGTCAAAGCCTATAATGTAACCTTCAGTCTGTTTTATCTCGTGCTTTTCTTTTTCGCAACTAAAAGAAGTAATTCCGATTATCGCAAAAAGAATGATGATTTGTTGCAATTTTTCCATAAATATTTAGTTTAAAAAATTGTAACTATTCAGGTACCCTTTTCCTGACCAGTGATAAAGAATGTCGTCGGGCTTTCGACATCCTGTTGTGATTTT
>JAGVVH010000230.1 GCA_019135895.1 Bacteroidota bacterium
GTAAATTCTTTTCTAACATTCAACATATTCTTATTTCCTCCAATTTTTAATAGTTTTATGAATATTCAATAATATCTATATTTTCTTGAGCTGTTTGATTTAAATCACTTATAATAGAAGTTGTAAGAAATTTATTAGTTAGCGTTTGTACTTTGGTTGTTTCAACTACTTCTCCTGTTACCGATATTGAATTAATAGTAGGATTAGTAATAACTGGAGATGTTAGGGTTTTATTTGTCAATGTTTGGGTTTTTGTTGTTTCGACTATGTCACCAGTAGATGAATACCAAATTTCAGTTGTTGGGTTTTCACAAAATCTTAATCTTTCAAATTGAATATCATTTGGATCTGGCATGCCTTTTAACATAAGAAATACACTCCTTTTCTTTATGAAATCTCAATTCCAGTAGCATTAAATGAAGAATTTCCCCCACTACTATAGACTGTTATAAAATCTCCAGCGGCAAGAGCTATTCCAGTAATATTTAAAGATGCATTTGCTTGTAATTGAGAATCATAAACTAAATAATTTGATACATTACTGGAACAGTATACAATGTAGTGGGTGTAGCCGCTACTGGTTTGGACTGTCCAAGAACTTTATTTGTTGTAGCCATAATAAAAAATCTCCTTTAAAATAAAAAATTATATTTAAAATATTTAATCCGGCAAGCTCTTGCCGAGTTAATAATTATTAAGATTACTCCGAAACTAAATAATCTCTTCTTATAAAATAATCATAATACTCTCTAAAAGCTATTTCAAACATATTTGGCAAATTTATATTGTCTGGATTTTTACCTCTTATATATATTGTTGATCCTGAAACTAATAAAGTAGGTAATTCATATCTAGAAACAGCTGTTACATTCGCTCCACTCTTAGTAAAATTAATTACTCCTAGTAATATTCTACAAGTATCAATATTATATGTTCCAAGTGGATTAGTAACAGTACCATCTGCTTGAATATGATATATTTCAACTTTAGCAGTATTAGTTTCCATCGTTTGTAGATATTGATAATTCATAAATACACCAAGATGACAACCACTAACAGTTGTATCGTCTAGTGTTGCACAATCAATATCTACTGTAGCTATACTTGTAAATTTAAGTAAAGTTTCATCTTGAATAGCAGATCCGATTCCGATTGAAGTTCTTACCGTGCTCGCGCCGATAATAATTGGATCAGTCATATTCATATCTTTAATAACAATATCATTTCCAACAATATTTAGTATCTTATTTGTCTCTCGAGCCAAATACACCTTAGAATCAATCGTATTAAAATCAAATATCGTCTGATCATAGGGTGTATTGTATCTCGATTGAGTTGGTTGAATTGTAGAAGCCATATTTTTTAACTCCCCATTAAATAATCTCTCTTTAATAAATATTCTCTTTCATCTTTGAATGCCACATTAAATAAATTTGGAATATTGATATTTGCAGGATTTAATCCTCTAAAATAATATGTCTGACCAGATACTAATAAAGTTGGTGATTGATTTGTGGAGCAAGTAGTTACTATTGCTCCTGATTTTGTAAAATCTATTATTCCTAGTAGGATGCGGCAAGATCTGGTTTTAAATCTTCCAAATGGATCATTTACAGTCCCAGAAGCTTCCACATGAAATAAATCAACAGCAGCTAAATTTGCTTCCGCTGTGTGAATGTGTTCATAATTAAGAAAGACTGCTAAATGTGCTCCACCTACAGTCGTATCAATTAAACTTGAACAATCAATATCTACTATAGATACTGCAGAAAGTTGAATTAAGGTTTCATCACAAATAGCCCAACCAGCAGCGATTGATGTTCTAATAGTATCAAGTCCGATTCTTGCCGGTGCAGACATCTCCATTCCCTTAATAACAACATCACTTCCAATTACATTGAATAATTTGTTTGCATTTTTTGGTAAATACATTCGTCCATCAGCAAGGAATGCTCCAATTAAATCATTATAAATTTCATAAAAATTAATATTAGAGCTAGTCATTCCTCTGAGATAATAATTAACACCTGATACAGTTAAATAAGGAGCTTGATCTGCAACTAAAACTGTTGGATGTTCAGAACAAGCTGTAACATTAACTCCTGATTTAGTAAAATCAATAATTGCTACTAAAAGTTTATTTCTAGTTGCTGAAAAAGCTGGAGAACCAGCAAATGCCGTTGGAACACCAGCCGCACTAACATGATAAACTGTTAATTTTAAAGGGGTTTGAGTTATTGGATCAGCGGGTTCACAATATTGAAAATCTGTAAATACTCCAAGATGTGCATTTCCTACCGTTGTATCGGCAAGAGCTGATACATTACAATCTAATGTTGAAGTACCTGTGATAGCTATCGCCGTGGAATCATGAATAAGAATACCTGGAGTAAATTGTAACGTTATTACAGATCCCAAGAAACTTGGAGTGACGTCTAGTCCAGAGACCAATATATTATCTCCAAACATCTTTGTTATATTGTTTGATGCCCTTGAAATATATTTTTCTCTAAAAGCTGATCCAAGTGTGGCAACTCTTTGTTGATACGGATCATTGTATCTGTTTTGACTTGGATAATAAAATTGAGCCATAATTTTAAAAATCTCCTTTTACTTTAATACGTTAGGGACAATTCTATCTACAGTTTGCCCTTTGTCCCCCAAAACATATACATCTTTTGTTGTAATTACATTTATTTTTTCAGATGAATTTACCGGCGTGATCTGGAAGTGGATACATTTTGTTGATAATAAATTTGTGTGTTTATCTGATACTATTCTGTTATCCATGATCAGTTTATTATCAATGTCCGGAACCACCATCATATCTGTTTCGTCCAGCCAGTAAGGAACAACCAATTTTTCATCCACTGACTGACCATTCAACTGCCGCTCCATGTGAATCAAAAAATCTAAAATCTTGTCAAATGTGAATGTCCTGTAAGAATAATTTTTACACTCATAAACTTTCCATTCTTCTGTATCTAATTCTGAATCGTGCTTAACCTTAAATTTTAGAAACATAATAAATTCCTCCTTCTGTCTATCTGTCTAATTGATTATGAAAATATTGCTATCTTACTATTGGAGGAGTTATTTAAGATTCCTCCAAGTCGTTTATAATATCTTCTAGCTAAATCTATCATCTTGGGTACATTAGTTTTTAATTGTCTATCCAGTTTTTGTTTCGAATTAAGCGCTTGCCGGTAAAAAATAACAGCTAATAACGTCATAACTCCTGGACTTGACTTGAATTGATGTTTAAATATATCCAAATATTTAAGACTTTTGGTCTGATTATATAACTTCCAAATTTCAAAACCAGCATCTATAATATCATCAAATGTGCTAACTTTAAAAGGAGCAGTATCAAAGTATAAATCATAAGCTATATTGAAAGCAATATTTGATCTTTCATGTGGTTGTGTCCAATATTTTAACATTTGATACATTTTTTCATCGGCATGATCTCTTTCTAGAAACAATCCATAATATCCATATTGATTACCAATATATTTCAAATCAATTGGATTTACATATCCAACTAAATTTCTCTCAGTCGGATTGAACTTCCCAGGAACTATATTTTCTCGCATACAATGAATGTATTCATGAAAGAACGCTACCATAAATTTTCGAAGATTAACTTTATTTCTTGGCAGTTCAAGAACTATTTCATTCTTATCAGCATAATAAACCCCGCTCGCGCCGATATCAGTCCTTGAAGGATTAATAGCTATTTTTAGTTTGATTCCCTGATCTCTTATAATTACATTCAATTGAAATAATAATTCATTCGAATCTAGATCTGGAAGTTTCAATCGAAAATAATCATTAAATACATCCAGTAATTTATCTACAACTGTTTCTTGCAGAATATCTAAATCTCTAAAATTATCGTTCATCGAAAGCATTTATAAGCTCCTTTATGTTTATGTTTTTATAAATCGGCTCATCGTCAAATTTATAATCTTTTAAATCTATCTCTTCTCTTGCTCTCAACATCTTATGATATTCATCCCAGTTGATCTCTGAGACTTTATGTCTAATTAGCTCAGATGGAGAAAATTTACATTGGTTCTGTAGATCTTTCTTGTGTAAAACTTCAACATAACCACACAACTGTCTCCACTTAGCTAACTCTGAATACTTAAGTAAGTTACTTAAACCAGTGTATCCTGAAAGTAAGCTATGGATAGAGCACTCTTCTTCAGTAACCACTTCTACAAATTCATCTGACCCTTCAACATAAGCATAATTACAAAACCACTCTACTTGAAAATATTCTAAAAGCTCTTTAAGAGTGATTTGTTTGTTTCTGTATTTTGTTAGAACTTGATCCATTTCGGCAAGTTCTTCTTCAATATACAATTGATAATTTTCTAATTTAGATTTGTCAAACATTTCTGTCTCCCTGTCTCGTTTTCGAATCAAACATTTCCCCGGGGGAAAACTAAGAGCTGAAAAAATTCGAATTAAGCTATAAATCTTTTATAGATACTTCTAATTTTGAAGATAAAAAAATTTAAAATAAAATATTCGTCCATTTTATTTTTGATCTTAACTAAAAACTAAAATTAAAAGCTAAAATAACGCTGTCCCACAGGTCAAACAGAATTTGTTTCTGTATTTATTTCTTGTTCCACATGTTGGACACGATACTTTCCTCTTGACTGTTTCAGGTTTTCGAACTAAGTTATTCGATACTTCGTCATAACCTTTCAGATAGAATATAATCACATGAGACTGTTCTTCCACTTCATCAACTGATCTGACATTACTAGTGACAACTGGATTTACAGAAGATAATAGATAAACTGAATTTGAAGCATGTGGATAATCTCCTATAAATAAAGGTCTTAGAAATGGAAAAATTTCTTTTTGTTGATACTGAGGATTACAAATAGGACACATACAACCAGCTGGATGAAAAACTGATTCTGATTTATAAGTCCAATTCGTAGTTTGAATAGTGACTGGTTTAATTTTAGCATATCTATATTCGATTCTAATGATACCGTCATCTATTCTATCTCCTCTGTGATTAACAATCTGATCTGTTTTCTGAATGAATTTCGGAATTATCTAATACATTTTCTCCATCAATACTAACTTTAATTAATGCATCTCTTGAGTTTAAATTTTTAAATTTAATACTATATTCGGTATTGAATGGTAGTTTAAATGTATTATTTGATAACTCCCTTAAGATCTTGCCGTTTGCTTTTATAACGGCAATGAGCTGATTATGATAAACCATTTTAAGTAATTTCTCCTTTTCTATTTAATTTATTCTTTGTAACAGGTCACAGACTAAGACCTCGAGTTAATTTATTTCATTTTTAATTCGGCAAGATCTAGTTTTGATCGTGTTGCCGCAATACTGAGAAATAAAAACTATAATTGTTTAAAGTCTGTTAAAATAGATTTTTTAGAAAGAAGATCTTATTTAAAATGGACGAATATATATATCTTATTTATTGTCAATAATAGAGAAAACAATATTCCCATCTACATTATTGTTAACAAAATACAATGTTTGTAAAATGTAAAAGGGTTCTAACTTTTTTTGTAGAGTATTTCTTGATGATTATTTTATCCGGCAAGAGCTTTCATATAGAAATAATTAATATATAATTTCTATATATGTTGATATTTTTTTTGTTATTCAAAGATTTTATATAAAAATTATATATGTAGGTAGATTCAGATCCCCTAAATATCTTTAACGGAAAGGAGGAATTATGACCTACACGGTTGACCGCCGTGGCAATGTGACTATCATTCGTCGCCAGCCATAGCCGGCACCGGCCGAGACAGGCACAGGTTACTAATCCCCGATATTAAACTGGAACAGAAAATGGGATTTTTGTTTCTTTGATCAACAATATTTTACAATAAATATTGCTGGTTTGTTTTTCTATTATTCAAAGATTTTATATAGAAATTATATAATAAAGGTCACCTCAGGAACACCTGACTCGAAAGAGCAGAAAACAAGAGATGTGACAGAAAGGAAAACTAGAGACTCGTAAAAATTTCTCTTTTTGAAAAATACAAAAAATCATAAGTGAAAGGAGAGTAAAATATGAACTTCTATAAGATTACAAACAAATCAGAAAAACACCACAGAATGCAATATAAGACTGGATTAAATGTCGATATCAGACCATTTAATCCGAAAGGGAATTGTAAACGGGGAGGAATAAACTTTTCCAGGGAAGATATATTAGTTTTTCTGAACTTCGGCCCTTGGATCAGGAAAGTGACACTTCCAGAGGATGCTAAAGTGTATGAAAATCCTATCATCCTTAAAGTGTATGAAAATCCTGGCATCATTAAGAAGTGGAAAGCTGATAAAGTTATCCTTGGGAGAAGAAGCAAGATAACTCCTAAGAAGATCAAACAATTAATAGAAGAGGGAGCAAATCCAAAAATCGGAGATAGTTATCCTCTTCGATGGGCTGCAAAAAATGGAAATTTGGAGATTGTAAAATTGCTTCTTCCAGTGTCCGATCCGAAGTCCTATGGCAGCGAAGCCCTTCGATGGGCGTCAATAAATGGACATTTGAAAATGGTCAAACTGTTGATCCCAGTGTCTGAACCAAAAGCTCTTGATAGTAACGCTCTTCGATGGGCAGCAGCAGAGGGACACTTGGAGATTGTAAAATTATTAATCCCAGTGTCTGATCCTAAAGCTGGTGGTAGTTACGCTCTTCGATGGGCAGCAGCAGAGGGACACTTGGAGAT
>JAGVVH010000491.1 GCA_019135895.1 Bacteroidota bacterium
CAGGAGAATTTATCTCACCGGCTCCCCGATGTATGAGGTACTCAATCACTACAGGCCTAAGATTGATGCTTCGGTCATACTGGAAACCCTTAAACTTACTAAGGGGCAGTATTTCGTAGTGTCAGTGCATCGTGAAGAGAACGTTGACAATCCGGAGAACCTCAGGAGGATTCTGTTGATTCTGAACCGCATGGCTGAAGATTACAGGGTGCCTGTTATTGTCTCAACCCACCCCAGGACACGCAAGCGGCTGGAGGCATCAGATAATTTAAAGATGAATTCACTGATCCGGTTCCTGAAGCCATTTGGTTTTACAGACTATGTCCATCTTCAGATGAATGCGCTATGCACGGTTTCTGACAGTGGTACTATCAGTGAAGAGTCAGCCATTCTTAATTTCCCGGCAATTTCACTACGTAACTCCATGGAGCGGCCTGAAGCACAGGACGCGGGGACTATAATTCTAACAGGTTTTGATCAGTCTATCGTTATGAATTCAATTAAAGTTGTAATTGTTGAAAACAAAGCCAATCCTCGTAAATCATTACCCACTGATTACCAAGTTCCAAACACATCTTGGAGGGTTTTAAAACTAATTCAAGGACTATCAAAATTAAATAATATCTGGGATGGGATTATTACTGATGTATAACAAATAAAATCATAAATTTGAAATCACCTATTCGTCCGAATAGAGATAGTCATTAATGATAATTGATTTGTACTTTCATGAGATCAGAAGTTTGCACACAAATATTATTTCTCTTGCTGGAATGGAAAGTTAATAAAAATACACACAGTAGAGTTTGTAAATATAAAGAGTGACTAACAAAGTTGAGTGAATAAACCCGCCTGCAGATTATGTTGGGAACCTAAAACTCGATATTCAAAAGGGAAGTAGTAAAAAAATATGATCATGATACCTAATCGGAAATTCATCGGCTTTTTAATGATTATTCTGCTTTTTATTAACTCTTGTGTAACCAAGAAGGATCTTACCTACCTGAGGTATGCTGGCAAGACAGCCGATAATGCTTTCTCCCAAGGTGATAATCAACCTTCGGTTACTCCATCAAGTTACAAAATCATGTCCTATGACAATTTGTATATCAGGGTTATCACCCCTGATCCACAGTGGTCAGTTTTGTTTAATACTTTACCGGTTGGAGCTGGTGGTGCAGTTACTGAAGAGAGCGCCGGACTATTTGGATATCCTGTTGACGGTGATGGCATGATCGAGATTCCATTTGTAGGCAAAGTAGAAGCCCGAGGTAAGACCCTTTCCGATCTGAAGGCAGAATTAGTTTCAATTTTCAAGAACTATTTAACCGATGCAGCAATAACTGTTAGACTCGTTAACAATTACGTAAGTATAATAGGAGAGGTTAACACTCCAGGCAGATACCATATCACAAAAGATCGTCTTACCGTTTTTGAGGCTCTTTCAATGGCTGGTGATATGAGTGAATTTGGTAATAGAAGCAAAGTTCAATTAATCAGACCTTCACCCTATGGACCTGTGGTTAAGGAGTTTTCCCTTGCAGATAGAAGTATTCTATCATCTGAATACTATTATGTTATGCCTAATGATATTATATACGTTATGCCAGCGAGGGGAAGGTCATTTGAGATGAATTCACCGATTTGGAATCTATTTCTTATGACCTTAACGTCCGCGCTTGGTGTTATAGGGTTTTTGAGGACACTTTGAGTCAAGTCTTACTATCAGCGTTTATTCCTACCAACAGCACATGTCTCCCTACATTTATATAAACCTTTAAATGAAAGCTAAGAATGACAAAGAATCAGACAGAATCTAGTAGTTTTCAGCAACCCCCATCCGAAGATAAGGGCGATATTACCCTTCAGATCTTATTTCCTTTGATATTAAAAAACTGGTACTGGTTTCTCATTTCAATAGTTACGGTTGTGTTACTGGTAAGATTCTACATTGAACACACTATGCCAGTCTATCGATCTTCCGCAACAATTCTTATAAATACGAGTGACGACCGTGCCTCTACCGATAATAGCCATCTTCTTTTAGGGTTTGGTCTTTCTGGCGGGATGCAAAACCTTGAAAATCAGCTCATGGTTATTAAGTCACGGGACATGATAGAATCGACGCTGGAAGGCCTTTCATTTGAAATCGAGTATTACTACAAGACCATAAGGAATAAGATTCCGCTCTACCCTGTGGCTCCAATAAGAGTAGTAGCAGAAAATGAGCTGGTGTTGCCCAAAGATGTTGAGTTCTCTGTCAGGTATATTGGTAATAATTCCTTTATTGTTAAATCAGGCTCTAAAGGATATCCACTTGAAAAGACAGCTGTGTCCGGAGATACAATTGAGACGCCAAGAGGTAGATTAGTCATAGAGTGTCGAAATCCTGAATGGTTTTCAAATAATACAGAATCGACTGTATTTTTTGTTAATCACAGCCGGACTAGGCTAGTCAACTCTTTCTTAAAAAGATTGATTGTCGAAAAGGTCTCACGTGAGGGGTCCATTCTTAAGATCAGTATGGAAGGAACCAACAGATCGAAAGATGTTGATTTTATTAATAAGCACATCGAAGGTTTCCAAACAATTTCATTAAATAGAAAAAACGAGGAAGCAGATCGACGAATAATGTTCATAGATAATCAATTAGTTGGAATATCAGACTCTCTATCACTAACTGAAAGTAGGTTACAACAATTTCGGTCATCTCATAGGGTTATGGACTTATCTGTTCAGGGACAGTCAATTATTGGTCAGGTAACAGTGTTGGAAAATGAAAGAGCAAGACTTAACTTGGAAGCAAATTATTACGATTACCTTGCTGATTATCTGGCTAAAAACGAAACTGGAGAAATTCCAATTGTGCCGATTACAATGGGAATAACTGATGCAGGTCTTACCAGGATAGTGGAGGAATTAGCTGATCTGCAAGGCCAGTTATCTGCAAGAGGTGCGGGTGAGATGAATCCTTTGCAACGGAATCTGGAGCAAAGAGTCCGTACATCTAAGGAAGCCCTCAGAGAAACATTAAATGGCCTACGGAGAGCTAATAGTCTTGCAAGATCAGAGAACCAGGAACAAATAAACAGAGCAAATGCTCAGGCTTCTGCTCTGCCAGTGACAGAACGTCAACTCCTGGGAATAGAAAGAAAATTTAAATTAAATGATGAACTATATACATATTTACTTGAAATAAGAGCCGAGCAGGAAATGCAGAAGGCATCCAATAGGGCTGACAGTGAAGTTATTGATCCTGCAGATGCCCGATTTAGTCCTGTTGTAGCCCCAGACAAGATAAAGCTTAATATTATTGGGCTTATTGCAGCGTTAGGAATTCCGTTGATAATAATCATAATTTCACATCTCTTTAATAACAGATTAAAATACGAAGATATTAAGAACAGATCGGTTATCCCTGTAGTTGGGAATATAACTCACATGGATGACCATTCCTCCTTTGCGCTTTTTGATTATCCTAATTCTGGAATTGCAGAATCCTTCAGAATACTCAGGTCAAGGATGCAATTCTTAATAAAGGATACTACTTCACCGGTCGTTTTGGTTACCTCCTCCCTCCCAGGAGATGGAAAGACTTTTATCGCAATGAACCTGGCTTCAGCATATAGTCTTCTAGATAAAAAGACAGTTTTAGTTGGATTCGACCTTAGAAGACCAAGGCTTGTGGCTGATTTCAAGATAAGGAATGATAGGGGAATTTCAACATGGTTGATAGGTAAGGACAATCTGCAGGATATAATTCAAAAAACACGGTATGACAATTTATATGTCATTCCATCAGGCCCAATTCCCCCAAATCCCTCTGAGCTTACTGCTTTAGGTAAAACAAATGAGCTATTTGCTCTGTTAAGAAAAGAGTTTGATTATATCATTGTAGACAGCTCTCCAATTGGCATTGTTTCAGACACTTATTACCTCGCATCAATGGCAGATGCTTGCCTTCTTGTGGTCAGATGTGGAGTAACTTTAAAAGATGCCTTTGACAAAACCGTGCTTGAAATAGATAACAGTGGACTAAAGGGGGTCAGTATTGTAATAAATGATATTACTAGCACAGCAAAACATTATGGATATGGTGAGAAATACGGATATACTGATGAACAAAAGAGAACTAAGCGGGCCATTAAAAGGAAAGGTAAAATCATAGACAAGACGAGGTAAATGAAATTTGTCTGATAATCGGGACTAGTAACTGATTACTTTTCTGGATGAGAAACAACAGTAATGCAATTCAGGCACTATGGGTTGGCATTGGTAATCTGAGTTCATTCGCATTGGGGTTAATCAGTGCGGCAATTTTATCAAGATACTTTGACAAAACTGAGTATGGAACATATAGACAAATACTATATGTTTACCATACTCTTTTAGTTGTTTTTAGCGGGGGACTTCCCCGGGTATTTAGCTATTTTCTGCCGAGATATGAATTGAATCAAGGCTGGGATATAGTCTGGAGAGTTTCTAAGGTGTTGTTCTTAGGAGGTGTTTTTTTCTCAATAACTTTGTTTTCGTTATCAGGAATAATCGCTGATATCCTGAAGAATCCCGAATTATCCAGGGGACTTAAATATTTCTCTCCTGTGCCGATGTTCCTGTTGCCAACATTGGGGATTGAGGGAATTTTCTCTACTTATCGGAAAACCATTTATATCGCTATTTATAATACAGCTTCAAGGTTGCTAATGCTAATGTTTATAGTTCTTCCTGTCATACTTTTTGGTGGCACTTATATTAATGCAATATATGGTTGGATATTAGTTTCGTTCATTTCACTTTTTATTGCGGTTTACTTTAAAAGGATTCCGTTTCTCGGTTTGGTTAATATGAAGTCAGGACTTTCGTTTAAGGAAATTCTCTCATATAGCCTTCCTCTAGTATCAGCAACTATTGCCGGGATTGCTTTTCGATCTGCAAATCAGTTTTATATAAGTCGGTATTTCGGACCTGAAGTTTTCGCTGAATTCTCAAATGGTTTCATGGAAATACCGTTCGTCGCTATGATAACAAGTGCCACATCAACGGTTTTAATGCCCGTTTTTTCAAAAATATCCCATGATAAATCAGACATATCTCAGTTAACAAATATGTGGAGAAGTGCTTTACAAAAATCAGCCATACTAATTTACCCTATGGTTGTCTTTTTTATGTTCTACTCAAAGGAAGTGATTATATTGGTTTATTCGGAGGCATATTTGAATTCATCGCTTTACTTTTCAACTGCAATGGTCCTCAACTTCTTTAACATTATCATCTTTGCCCCTCTTTTGTTGGCGTTCGGGAAAGTCAAATTTTATGCCAGGCTTCATATTGGATTAGCAGTATCTGCATGGATGATAGGATATTTAATGGTTCTTACTTTTAATAGTCCGATCTCTATTGCGATTTCTCATGTAATTATTGCAATATGCGGAATTCTGATTTCATTATTATATTCCGCCAGAATTATCAGGGTAACATTCTGGAACCTGTTTCCTATTGGCCGTTTTACCCTAATCGCTTTGCATTCGGTGTTCTCGATAATGCCGGTTTTTTTAATTTTAAGATTTGTTATTCCTCAACAGGAAGAAATCATTACACTACTTTTTGCAGTTGTAGGATTCCTAATCATTCTCCTATTGACATCTAGATTGGTAGGGATTAATTACCTGGGGCAACTCAAGCAAGTTGTGAATTTGGATAAGGTTAGAAGTAAAAGATAGCAAACATTAATTATTCCGATTCTTGCTTTAGTTGCTAAATGTATTAATTACTATTTTCTTAGAACCATATACGTGATTTTGTGACCCCAATCAAAGAAGAAGCGCTCTCAATGAAGAATAAAAGAATTTTGATAGTCAGTGCAGCCTTTTATCCTGATAATACACCCAGGGCCTTTCGATCCACCGAATTGGCCAAAGAGTTTGCAAGAATGGGTCATTATGTGGAAGTTCTGACTAAAAAAAGAGCATTTGATTATACTGTTTTTGAAACCGAATTTTCATGCAGAATCTTCGATAAAATTGAGGTAAAAAAATACAGCGCAAATATCTTCCAGAGGAAGAGAGGATATTTGAGGAGGATAATTGACCGGATTCTTTACCAGGCTTTTATGTATCCGGATATACTAATTTCATTTGCTATCAGAAAGGCATTACTCCAAAGCTTTTGTGGTTATGACCTTATTCTCTCAGTCGCAAAACCTCATTCAGTGCACTTGGGATGTGCCATGGCATTAAAAAGAAATAAATTGCTGGCCACCAAATGGATTGCTGATTGCGGAGATCCGTTTACACTATGTAAAACTGATGCCTATAAATTCATTTTCTATTTCAAATGCATTGAAAGGTGGATGTTCAAACTAACTGACTTCATTTCAATCCCAGTTGAATCAGCAAAAGGAGCTTATTACCGAGAATTTTATCCAAAACTTAGAATTATTCCACAAGGCTTTTCCTTTGAAACCATCAGGATTTACACTGGGTCTGTGGTTAATCCCGTACCTACTTTTGCATACGCTGGTGCATTCTATAACAAAACAAGGAATCCCCAAAGGTTATTGGATTATCTTACAATGATTCCAGATGATTTTAAATTCATTATTTATACTCATTCAGTCGATGTGGTAGAATCTTATCAGTTTAAACTTCAGACGCGGTTAGAAATCAGAAAACCTATACCCAGGGAGAAATTATTGTTTGAACTCAGTAAGATGGACTTTCTACTAAATATCGAAAATATGCATAAAGAACAAGTTCCCAGTAAGATAATAGACTATGCTTTAACCAAGCGACCGATTTTATCAATTAATCCTGATAATCCTGATATTGATAAAATTATTCAATTTATACATGGAGATTACTCGGGAGCTTTAGTATTTGATAACATTAATGATTATAACATCAAGAGAATAGTGAACCAGTTTCTCGATTTGTTAGTTTAATAATTAGATAAATGTCATCGTTGATCGGGTATCTGAAGAATCTACCCGGATACCACACAAAGCGTAAGTTATTTGTATTCGAATCAGATGATTGGGGAAGCATCCGTATGCCTTCCAATAATGTGATTCTTGAGATGTTGAATCGAGGCATTGATCTTTCAAAAGGAGTAGCCGGACGTTATAATGTGTATGATTCATTAGCTACCTACATAGATTTATCCAAGTTGTTTGAAGTTCTTACATCAGTAAGGGACAGTAATAACAACCATTGTGTTGTTACAGCGATGTCCGTAGTAGCGAATCCGGATTTTGACCTGATAGCGCAAAATGACTTTAGACAATATTTTTATGAGCCATTTAAACTTACACTCCAAAAATATCCAGGCTGTGAGAAATCGTTTGAGTTATGGAAAGAAGGGATTAGTTTGGGAATTTTTATTCCCGAATTTCATGGTAGAGAACATTTGAACTTCTTAAGGTGGATGGAAGCACTAAGAAATGGAGACCATTATGCTCATTTGGCATTCAAATATAATTTCTGGGGATATCCAAGGCAACCTGACTCATATCAACCAAATCGATCACTGCAGGCTGCCTTTGATATCGACCAGCCATCAGATATTGACATAATGAATGAAGTGATCTCAGACGGACTTAATCTATTCAGGGAATTATTTGGGTATTCCGCATCTTGTTTTACTCCTCCCAATGGCCCACTCAACAGAATAAATGAAAAGAAAGCATCAGAAGAAGGAATAAAAGCAATTCAGACAGCGCGAATGTTTTATAAGGAGCCGATAGGAAATGAAAAAACAAGAATGACAATGCGTTATCTTGGGAAGCGCAATGACTTTGGCCAGATATATTTAATTCGAAATTGCTTTTTCGAACCATGTGGCAACAAGAGAACTGACGTGATTTCCAAATGTTTAGATGAAGTTGAACAAGCGTTTAAGTGTAACAAACCAGCTATCTTAAGCAGTCATAGAGTGAATTACATTGGTGCCCTTAAGCCTGAGAACCGAGACAATGGATTAATCTTACTTAAAGAACTGTTGGAATCTCTTGTCAAACTATATCCAGATATTGAGTTTATTAGCAGTACTCAATTGACGGATCTTATTCTGCGCAATGAATTATAAGGAATTATACCAAAAGGC
The DNA here is from genome assembly GCA_019135895.1 of Bacteroidota bacterium. Classification (GTDB taxonomy): domain Bacteria; phylum Bacteroidota; class Bacteroidia; order Bacteroidales; family WCHB1-69; genus JAGVVH01. Next base: position 8,101 of record JAGVVH010000491.1, read on the forward strand.
AAGATTAAACCTTAATAACACTAAGGGTTGGCGAACCAAGCGTCAGATTGTTGTCTTTGAGAGTGATGACTGGGGGAGCATTCGAATGCCAACAAAAGATACATTTAACAGAATGCTCGAAGCTGGCATTAGGGTAGATAAGTGTCCTTATAATTCCTTCGATACCCTTGAAACTGAGAATGACTTTGCTGCGCTATATGAAGTACTGTTAAGTATTCGTGATATAAATGGTCAACCTCCTGTTTTTACAGCAAATTATGTTACATGCAATCCTGATTTTTTACGGATAAAGGAGACTGATTTTCAAGAGTACCACTATGAGAGTTTTATCAAAACCTTTCAAAAATCAGATGCATGCCGTAACTCATTATTAATGATTAAACAAGGAATTGCTGAGAGTATTTTCTTGCCTCAATTTCATGGAAGGGAGCATCTAAATGTAAACAGGTGGATGAATGCTCTTAGGAAGAGAATGCCAGAGACATTGTTTGGATTTGAAAACAAACTTTTTGGACTGAGTACAACCATCACAAGCGAAAAGAGACGAAGCTACCTTGCTGCTTTTGATTTTGATTCGAAAGACGAACTCTGCGATCATGGGCAGATAATTGTTGAGGGATTGAGCATCTTTAGAAAAATATTCGGATTCTCTTCAGAGTCTTTCATCGCTTCAAACTATATATGGCACAGATCAATAGAGGAGGTGTTGTCAGACAACGGCATAAAGTATATTCAGGGCACTTTCTTGCAGAGGGAGCCGCAGGGCTTTGGAAAACCTTATCTTAAAATCAAACACTATACGGGGTTCAGTAATCAATTAGATCAGGTATATTTATCAAGAAATGCCTACTTTGAGCCTTCTTTCTCTATGATTAGAAATCCTGTAAAAGAATGTTTGAACCAGATCAAGACTGCATTCTTCTGGAATAAGCCTGCGGTAATTAGTACTCACAGACTAAATTACATCGGCGGCCTGGAAGCGAAAAATAGAGAATCTAATTTAGTGCTGCTCAAGCATCTTTTGTTCGAAATTAAAAGAAATTGGAAGAATGTGGAGTTTTTTAGCTCGCCGGCACTCGGGAATTTAATAATGCAATCTGACTATGATTTATAATCTATTAATTTACTGAAGACTAGACTGCCTCATTGTATAAATTCAGTTCCTCAAAACTTATTATGCAAATTCTATGTTCTTATCCAACCATTTTTCCATGTTCCAACAATTGATATTTGGCTAGGTTTTTAAAGAGATGAGTTGGGAACGATACCTGCATTTCTTTCAAGACAATTTACGACAGAACCTACTGAGGATTTAAGTCATTCTTATTTGGATTCTTTGATATAAACATATTATTGAAATGAAAATAGCTATTCACAACGGAAAACGATTCAATATTGAATGGAGGAATTATTGCCATTCAAACGGAATAGCGTACAAATTGGTTAACTGTTACAGCAATTCCATAATCCACGATTTATCTGATTGTGATGCATTAATGTGGCATTTTGAGCAGGAAAATCCCCGAGATGTTTTATTTGCCAAACAATTATTATATTCTGTTCAAAGTTCAGGTAAGAGGGTTTTCCCGGATTTCAATACTGTTTGGCATTTTGATGATAAGGTAGGACAGAAGTACTTGTTGGAATCAATTGGTGCACCTTTGGTACCATCGTATGTATTTTATACCAGGGAGGAGGCGATTAAATGGCTTGAAGGCGCTACTTTTCCGCTAGTAAATAAACTCAGAACCGGGTCTGCTTCAATACATGTCAAAAAGGTGAGTACTAGGGCAATGGCTCTCAGGATTATTAACAAGAGCTTTAAAAGAGGCTTCAGGGCTTTTAAAAGGAAAAAATACCTGCTCGAACAAATAAGACGATACAGGGCAGGAATTGAAGGATTTGAATGTGTTCTAAAGGGAATGAGAGATTTCATTTTTGTTCCCAGATCATTAAGAGGATTACCCACACAGAAGGGATATGTCTATTTTCAGGAATTTATCCCTGATAATGATCATGATATTCGATTAATTATAATAGGGGATCGGGCATTTGGAATAAAGAGATTGGTACGCCACAATGACTTTAGAGCTTCAGGGAGTGGAATCCTAAGATTTGGCAAAGAATTATTCCCGGAAGGGTTGATAAAAACAGCATTTGATATTTCTGACAGACTTAAGACACAATGTATTGCAATGGATTTTCTACATAAGGAAGGTAAACCACTGCTGGTTGAGATAAGTTTTGGATTTCCCTATAAAAAATTTAGTGAAGAATGTCCAGGTTATTGGGACAGATACTTAAATTGGCATGAAGGAAAGTTTAATCCCTACGGTTGGATGGTCGAAAATGTAATCAAGATCAACAGATAATAAGCGCACTTAGCTAAAACAAATGAGTCTGCTTGAAACTAGCATAAAGCATATTCTTCTATGTCTGCTTATCGTATTTCTTCCATATGATAATTTATGGTTTTTGGGGAATCAGTTTATGAATCTCCCGCTGATGCTGTTTTTGTTTTATGGATTGGCATGTATCAATAAGCTTTCTACTCTCTTTAACGTAGTTGGGATTAAGGCCATTTTGGTTTCTATTTTACTCATGTGGTTAGTTTTTTTAATAAGTTCTATAATAAATTTTAACACCTTTTATTTTAATATTGTCAGATCTTTCCTCATAAGATTGTTGTTTAGCTATTTCTTCTTCATTATAATATACAATGAGTTATTTAAAGATACTAGAGTCAAACTGCTGGCTCAGAATACAGTGATTTTCTCAATTATTGTTATGAGTGGCTTCTATGTAACTGGTATTGGTGTGGAGTTCATTAATGGACGGTTGTTCATTTTTGAGACGAACGCAAATCTGATCGGTGTGTGGGCATCGACAGCAATACTATTTTCTGTCGACTTGATCATTATAACAAAACCCAAAGGATTAAGATTGTGGTATTATTTTTCTGCGATTGCTTTGGCTCTATTGTTGATAATTCTTTCAGGATCGAGAAAAGCTGTCATTATAATGCCTGTTGGTGTATTGGTCTATTATTTATTTCTCAACCGAAGCTTCCAGTTTAAAGTTAGACTTTTAGTACCTTTAACAGTTTTTGCAGTGATTGCCTTTTATTCTATAGCAGGAAGCGATCTGATAGCCAGTAGATTTGAATCCGAGATGGAGAGGAGAGACTTGGGAGGAAGGATGCCAATATGGGAAGCTGGAATGGAAATTGCGCGACTGAATCCTTTCTTTGGTGTCGGGATAGGTGAGTTTGCATTCCAGATGGAGTCTCGTCTGGGTCAGGTCAGAGCATTACACAATGAGTTTATCCAAATTCTGGGGTATGGTGGAATTGCCGGACTATTTTGTTTTAGTGTTTTTCTTACAGCACTGCTGTTGAAGTCAATTAGTGCATTGAAAAACAAATATACTGACTTTACTAGTCTGCCTCTGGCATTATTTATTATGATACTGTTCTATTTATTCAGTGCTGGTGGAGCATTGACCTCATTTTATGCATGGTTTATCTTTGCATTCATTAGTGCAAAAGCTTCTGCAAATCCTTATAAAGAGGCAACAATTAGTCCAATAATGAACTAAGAATGAAATTGTTGTTTGTGATTGACGACTTGAATTCAGGTGGAGCACAGCGTCAATTGACTACATTAGCCTTGGAATTAGTCAAGTATAATTATAAGGTACATACCCTTGTTTATGGGGTAAGGGATTATTATGAGCGAGTTCTGACAGAAAACAAAATTACAGTTCATAAAATCATTGTCAGAAATCCCTTAAAAAGGATCATAAGGATTCGTAGATTTATTAGAGGAGGGGGTTTCGATACTGTATTTTCATTTCTTGGCATCCCTAACTTTATTTGTGAACTGTCTTCTATACCTTCAAAGAGGTGGAATCTGATTGTTAGTGAACGCAGTGCTGATCCGAAGATATTAAAATCTCTGAACAGTAGATTCAGGCGACTGTTTCATATTTTCTCTGACGCTATAATTTGCAATTCTTACTCCAGTCAATTAATTGTAAAAAAAGTTAATCCTTTTCTGAACCGGGAAAAGTTACATGTAATTTATAATAGTCTTGATGTCACAGATTGGAAACCAGATGAGGAATATTCTTTTTGCCGCGATGGGAAAATTCATATAGTAATCGCTGCAAGTCACAGAAAGTTAAAGAATCTAATTGGGCTTTTAGAAGCAATGATGATGCTGGAGGAGGCTGAAAGGCAAAGGTTAAGGGTCAGTTGGTATGGGGACGGTTTGGACTTTCCTTTTTTTGATGATTCGATAATTTATTGCAGGGAATTTATTGCCAGAAATGATATTGGTTCAATTGTAAGTCTTTATCCTGCAACGACTAACATAGTTTCAAAAATGAGAGCGGCGGATGTTATTGGTCTCTTTAGCTTTTTTGAAGGTTTACCAAATTCAATATGTGAAGGCATGGCAATCGGCAAGCCAATTCTGGCATCAGCTGTGTCTGACATTCCCTTGATAGTGGAGGACGGAGTTTCTGGTAAGCTCTTTGACCCCACTAAAACTGAATCCATCGTTAGTGCCATAAGGTTTTTTCTAAAAATGGAGTTATCCAGGTTTTCTGAAATGGGACGAGTAAATCGACTTAAAGCCTTAGAATTATTTGATTCTATGAAAAACACTACCAAATACTTTGATCTTTTGCAATGAGCCGGATAAAGAGATTTGATATATATTTCGTTGGGAACTTCGGTTCATTTTCTCAAAATGTGTCAGGCCAAATTACCAAGACCAGGGAATTATACAGTTTATTCTCAGAAAATGGAAATCTTAGGATAGATTGCTTTGATGTGGATATCCTTAGAAGTTGGAGTATAGGGCAAATATGGAAATTATTTACGATTGCAAGAGCAAGGCATGTCATTTACCTTCCTGCTCTTAATAATCTGAAGTATTTATTCCCGATACTTTATCTTATTTCAATTGCGTTTGGATTCAAGGTTCACTATTTTGTAGTGGGTGGGTGGTTGCCAAAATTCATTAGAAGGCACTGGCTTCATATGAAATTATTGAAAAGAATAAGCAGAATATACGTGGAAACCGACTATATGAATGAACATTTGACTCAAGTAGCAGGCTTTAGAAATGTTGTGTGGTTCCCGAATTTCAGGAATGATAAAAAAATTGAGAAATCAAATTCAAATAACCATATTCTGCGTCTAGTCTTTCTGTCCCGCATCACTTTGGATAAAGGAGTGGATACAATTTTTCATTTTTTGGATTCCATCATTAATACTCCACTCTTTGATCGAATTAGTATTGATTTCTTCGGACCTGTAGATCAGAGCATTCGCGAATGGTTCGATGACAAACTATCTACGTACGCTAATGCACGTTATTGTGGTATTGTTTCGAGTGAAAAAGTCCAGTCAGTTTTAAGTAATTATGATTGTATGCTGTTCCCAACTCGGTATCCTGGAGAAGGTTGTCCAGGTGTCATTGTTGAGGCCTTAATGGCCTCCCTCCCAGTTATTGCAAGTGATTGGCGATATAACAAGGAGTATGTACTGGATGGAGAGACAGGATACCTGTTTCCTCCAATGAAATATTCCAGTTTAAATGAACTGATAAGATTATTGGAGAGCGACAGATTTCTTTTAAAGAAGCTTTCAGTTAATGCAAGACGATTCTCGGAAAAGTTTACAAGCGTCAAAGCTTGGGAAATAATCAAGACAAATATTGAATTGGAATGAGATTAATCTACCTGCATCAATACTTTGCCTTCCCTGATATTCACAGCAGTACGCGTTCATATGATCTTGCAACCGAGTTTATCAGAGATGGGATTAAGGTAACCGTTATCACTACAACAACTAAAATAAAGGGGCTGGATGAAAGAAGAAGATGGAATTATATTGAGCGTGATCAAATCTGTCTATGGGTTCTCACTTGCAACTACAATCAAACGATGAATCCGTTAAGTCGAATCAAAGCCTTTCTGAGGTTCATGATTTTTGCAACTTTCAAAACATTAAGATTAGAGGCAGATTTAGTCTTAGCCACTTCTTCTCCCCTTTCAGTTGCAATACCAGCCTTATTAAAGAAAAAGCTTTCTGGTGTACCTTATGTATTTGAAGTCCGTGATATATGGCTGGAGACTCTAATTAAAACAGGTTATTTGAAAAATAGATTAATAATCAATATTCTCTCTTATATTGAAAAAGTCATCTATAAGAATGCAAACCATATTGTGCCATTATCAATTGACATGGAAAAATCAATATTGGATACAGTTCCTACTGCCAAAACTACCGTAATTCCAAACATTTCAGAGATTAATAGGTTTCAGGCTAGTATTGTTAATTTTGACATAGGAATTAAGGTCAAACCAGCTCCATATAAGTACATTTTATATGCTGGAGCTATTGCCAGAGGTAATGGATTGATGTATGTGGCTGAAATGGCTAAAGTTTTTATTAAAATTAATCCTTTTGTTATATTTATTGTTATAGGAGCGGGAAATGAAAGGGATACTATTATTGAATATTGTAAAAATTCCGGCATTCTGAATAAAAATATTTTTTTCCCGCAACCTGTTCCTAAAGAAAAACTTCCATTCTTATATCAGATTGCTACAATGGGGAGCTCATTTGTAATAAATCATCCTGTGTTGTGGGCAAACTCAGCAAACAAATTTTTTGATACTTTAGCAGCAGGCAAACCGGTTCTCATCAATTATCTTGGATGGCAAGCTGATCTTATAAAGAGAGAAAATCTTGGCTATGTTCTTCCACCGATTATAACTCATAGTGACATTGTGAAGTTTAATGAGTATCTTAATAACACCGATTTATTGGCTATTCAGTCAAGGAACTCTTTGGACGTGGCAAAGAGTAAATTCTCGCTGAAAATTGCTGCTCAGAAGTACTCTGCGATTCTTAAGTGTTAGCTGAGTTTGTTTGTCAAAATCACCTTACAACTTAGTTTCCTCAATCCTCTTGATTGATTATCTTCATTATGCCACGTTCGGTTTTTGGTAAGTCCTAAAAAGGAAATGAAAGAATACTACTTCTTCTGAAATAGATGCTATTTAGTCGACCCTTATAAAGTACCTATATTGTTGATAACTAATGATATAAGTTGATATTAATGTTTATCAGATTGCAGGCTTTTTGGTAGCTTCGTTAAAAAGCTTGCAAAATGATAGGTAAAACAGAAGACAACCCGCAATTGAACGTCTTTCGGATCCCGTTGGTTAGTGTGATAAATATGAAGCATGAGTTAGTAGAATTG
>JAGVVH010000253.1 GCA_019135895.1 Bacteroidota bacterium
TCAATGGCAACTTTTGCCTTGAACTCCGAATTAAATTTTCTTTTACTTTTCATACAGCAAATTTATTGGTTTTTTGTTTATACTTGCTGTCTAATTTTTGGGGAGTATTATACTTCGACGACTCTTCTGCTATGGCTAATTTGCAATCTATGTCTGTCGCCGAAGTCCACCCCTTCCGCGCGCGGAAGGGGAATTTTCTCCGTCGTCAATGTTCTGCGAACTTGCCGAGAAAACAATCTCCAAATCTCCAAATTTCCACATCACCTTCTCCGTCATCAGGCGACAATTCTGCCATAACTAAATTGCAATTTAAGTATGTCGCCTGCTGCCACCCCTCCTGCAAGCCAGAGGGGAATATCTCCGTCGGCAATGTTCTGCGAACTTGCCGAGAAAACAATCTCCACATTTTCACATTTCCAAATTTTCAAATTTACACATCACCTACCCCGTCCTTCGACGACTCTTCTGTTAGGGCTAATTTGCAATCTATGTCTGTCGCCGAAGTCCACCCCTTCCGCGCACGGAAGGGGAATATCTCCCTGGCAATGTTCTGCGAACTTGTTATTCATTCAATCTCTTTTAATCTCTTTTAATCTCTTTCAATCTCTTTTAATCTCTTTCAATCTCATTCAATCTCTTTCAATTTCTTTCAATCTCATTCAATCTCTTTCAATTTCTTTCAATCTCATTCAATCTCTTTCAATTTCTTTCAATCTCATTCAATCTCTTTCAATCTCTTTCAATCCGCGCCATGGGATTGTAGCGAAAACACCGCAAAGGAGGAGGCTTTGGGGCACAGGGAGCGGCAGAGCGACCGGAGGAAGCTACTGTCCGCGACCATGAGCCCCATAGCCACCGACTGCGGAGTTGTAGCGGAAAGCCCGACCGGCGAAGCGTAGCGAGCCGGGGCGCCCAAATGATGAAAATATTTTATTCCGGAATGATAGTGAAAAGTGTTATTTTTTTTTATATTTGCCAGCAATTGAATTAATTATGATATTTCTTTTTAACATTTAAAAAAAGCTAATGAATAAGAAGTTAACTAATTATATTGCAAAATCGGGTAGGAAATTATCCGTTGAAACTGTTGAAAAATTTTCAAAATCTATGAAAAACTTTTATTTTTTATTATTTTTTGTTGTGCTTGCTGCAACTTTTTTTTCCTGTCATAACGGCGATGGGGATGCTGATGCGTATGGCGTTTTTGAAGCTACTGAAATAATTGTCTCTTCCGAAAATAACGGCAAGTTGCTCAGTTTCGATATCGAGGAGGGCAAAACATATCAAAAAGGCGAAGAATTGGGTTGTATAGATACGTTGCAACTGTTTTTGCAAATTAAGCAGCTTGAATCTTCTATCAAGGCTGCCCAGGCTAAAATTCCCAATATGCCCCTTCAGGTTCGCGCACTGCAGGATAAACTCGAAACGCTTGAAAAGGAGAGACTGCGGGTTGCCAACCTGGTGGAGGCTAATGCTGCTTCTACTAAGCAGTTGGACGATATTGTGGCAGAAATTAATATCACAAACAGCCAGATTGCCGCTACTAAGTCCAGCCTCAGTACGCAGTCGCAGTCAATTTTTGAAGAGATGGAAGCAATGCGCTTTCAGCGGTTGCAGTTAGAAGATGCGTATGCCAAATGCCATATCAAAGCACCCATTACCGGCACCGTCCTGAAAAAATATATTGAGCCCGATGAACTTGCTTTTCAGGGAAAGCCGCTTTTTAAGATTGCCGACCTTACCAATATGTTTATTAAAGTGTATATTACCGAAGACATGCTCTCTTCTATTAAGTTGGGGCAGGCAACCGAAATCAGAATGGATGTGCATAAAGATGAGCCTAAGATTTTTAACGGCAAAATAAGTTGGATTTCTCCTAAAGCAGAGTTTACCCCCAAGATGATTCAAACCAAGGATGAGCGTGTCAATTTGGTCTATGCCGTTAAGATTTCCTTTAAGAATGACGGCAGTGCCAAAATCGGAATGCCCGGTGATGTCATCTTTAAATAATTAGTATGTCTGCACTTACTGTTGAAAATCTGACCAAGACCTATCCGGGGAAAGTTGTTGCTTTGAAAGATATTAATTTCACTGTCGACTACGGTGAAATTTTTGGCCTTGTCGGACCCGACGGAGCGGGAAAGTCCACACTTTTCAATATTCTCACCACTTTGCTTTTTCCGGATACCGGCAAGATGACGCTGCTTGGGCTGGATGTCGAAAAGGACTATTTGGCTGTCAGGCACAGTATCGGCTATTTGCCGGGGACATTTTCACTTTACCCGGACCTTACCGTTGAGGAGAATCTCCTTTTTTTTGCCACCATGTACAAAAGCAGAATTAAGGACAATATGCCGATGATACGGCCAATCTGGAAACAGTTGCAACCCTTTAAGAACCGTAGGGCAGGGAAGCTGTCGGGTGGGATGAAACAGAAACTGGCACTCTGCTGTGCACTGATTCACAAGCCGAGAGTGCTTTTTTTAGATGAGCCGACAACCGGAGTTGACCCCTATTCGCGTAAAGAGTTTTGGGATATTCTTAAAACTATTCAGAAACAGGATGTTACTGTTATTGTCTCGACTCCCTATATGGATGAAGCCACCCGTTGCGACAGAATTGCCCTTATTCAGGACGGCTCCATCATCAAAATTGACACGCCGTATCAGGTTATTCAGGATTTCAAGGGGCAACTCTTTACTTTTTCCACAGAAAACATTTTTGCTTTATTGAAAATAATGGAGCATTGTCCGTTGTCATGCAACTATTATCCTTTTGGAGAACAGCTCCATGTCATTTTTTATGAATCTGATGACAATATGCTTCTTCAATTTGATGCTTTTTTAAATGAAAATGAGCTGGCACACGGCGAAATTGTCAGGATTACCCCGACTATTGAGGACTGTTTTATTGAATTAATGAAAATGAAATAATGTATTCGATTGACGTAGAAAATCTTACTAAAAAATTCGGCGACTTTACAGCGGTTGATCATATCAATTTCAAGGTAAAGAAAGGTGAAATTTTTGGTTTTCT
>JAGVVH010000527.1 GCA_019135895.1 Bacteroidota bacterium
GATATTCTTTAAATTTAATTTTATTTATTTTCATGATTAAAAATAACATTTTTAACCATATGATTGATAGAAAATTATTAAAAGTTATCAACTTTATTCTGTTGATTATAAGGATTTTAAATGTTTTCTATTTTGAGACAGCCTCGACCTTCAGTGTGGACTCCGACAACGAGAAATTAGTACAAGTTATCTATTTTCTAGCCGTTGTCGGAGAACGGGGTAGGTGGTAGGAAATATTGAAGATTTTTCCCGGAGGAAAAAAAATACTACAAAATGAAATAAATAATTTTTATCGAAAAGAATAATTCTTAATTTTGTGAGCTTTTATGAAAGAATTAAAAGCATTATAAAAAAAAGTAAATAAAGTAACGAATGACTCCGGTTATCGGCTTAATATTTTGGAGAAAAACTTGATAATAGGGATTAATGAAGTTATAAGAGAGTTAAATAAGTGTAATAAGACAGACCATCGATTGACAATCTGCCTCAAAAGACGAAAAAACAAGACGATATAACAAACAGCCGACACCCCGCAAAAAATTGATACATTTTTAGTTATTTGAAACGGATTTGAAAAATGACAATAGAACAATACATAAGCAACATCAATCAACGCTACAAATTAGGCAATGCTACCGAACACACATTTCGTGGCGATTTGCAACAACTGATTGAAAGTTTAGTCCCCACAATTCGGGCAACCAACGAACCGAAAAGACAAAGTTGCGGAGCACCTGATTACATCTTGACAAAAAAAGATATTCCTGTTGGTTTTATTGAGGCAAAAGATATTGGCGATAAAGACCTTGAAGGAAGTAAGAAAGCCGGGAATAAAGAGCAATTCGACCGATACAAAACATCTTTAAACAATTTGATTTTTACCGACTATCTCGATTTTCATTTGTATCGTGAGGGGCAATTTTTTACCAAAATTGCCATTGGAGAAATTACTGAAAAAGGAATAAAACCATTACCGGAGAATTTCGAAAAGTTTGAAAACCTGATTACAGACTTTTGTACCCATATTGGGCAAACAATAAAAAGCAGTAAAAAATTGGCAGAAATGATGGCGGGCAAAGCTCGCCTTCTTTCTGAGGTTATTGAGAAAGCATTGACGAGCGATGAGGATAATAGCGAAGATAGTACACTTAAGGACCAAATGAACGCTTTCAAGCAAATTCTGATACACGATATTACACCCAAAGGATTTGCAGATGTATATGCTCAAACTATCACATACGGAATGTTTGCTGCTCGTTATCACGACCCGACTTTGCCTACATTTGGCCGACAGGAGGCATACAACCTCATACCAAAATCAAATCCATTCCTTAAAAAACTATTTGGATATATTGCAGGTTTGGAAGTTGACGACCGTATAAAATGGATTGTGGACGATTTGGTAAATATTTTCCTTGCCTGCAACGTGGAAGAAATGCTTAAAAGCTATGGCAAAGCCACAAAAATGGAAGACCCTATTATCCATTTTTACGAGGACTTTTTGAGCGAGTACGACCCAAAATTGCGTAAAGCCCGCGGCGTTTGGTACACTCCTGCGCCCGTTGTAAACTTTATTGTACGTGCTGTTGACGATATTTTAAAAACCGAATTTGATCTACCGCAAGGACTTGCCGACACAAGCAAAACCAAAATAAAAGTTGACCTACAAGGCAAAAAGATAGAACAAGAAGTACACAAAGTGCAGATACTCGACCCTGCCGCCGGAACCGGAACCTTTTTGGCCGAAGTAATCAAACTCATTCATAAAAAGTTTGAGGGACAACAAGGCATTTGGAGCAATTATGTAGAAACGCATTTGTTGCCACGACTCAATGGCTTTGAATTGCTGATGGCAAGTTATGCCATGGCACATCTGAAACTCGATTTGTTATTGACTGAAACAGATTACAAACCCACCAAAGACCAACGTCTTAGAGTTTACCTTACCAACAGTTTGGAAGAATACCACCCCGACACAGGAACCTTGTTTGCCAATTGGTTAAGCACCGAGGCCAATGAAGCCAACCACATAAAACGGGATACACCAGTAATGGTGGTTATGGGAAATCCACCATATAGTGGAGAAAGTGCCAATCAAGGCGAATGGATAATGAGCCTAATGGAGGATTACAAAAAAGAACCGGGTGGAAAAGAAAAATTAAAAGAGAAAAATTCTAAATGGATAAACGATGACTATGTGAAATTTCTTCGATATGGTCAGCATTTTATTGAGAAAAACGGAAGTGGTGTTTTAGCTTTCATCAATCCTCACGGGTTTTTAGATAACCCAACTTTTAGGGGAATGCGTTGGAATTTGCTGAAAACTTATGATAAAATTTACACAATAGATTTACACGGAAACAGCAAGAAAAAGGAAACTGCACCAGACGGTAGTATTGATGTTAATGTATTTGACATAATGCAAGGTGTTTCAATAAACTTATTTGTAAAATTGGGAAAGAAAAAAAACGATGAATTAGGAAAAGTTTACCACTTCGATTTGTTTGGGAAAAGGGAAGCTAAATATGAATATTTATACTCAAATTCGATAAAATCAATTGAATTTAAGGAACTGCCGAATATAACTCCAAACTACTTTTTTGTAGACAAAGATTTAGACGAACAAAAATCTTATAATAAATATCTCTCCATAAACGATATTTTCAAAATTGGGAATTCTGGAGTGGTTAGTAAACGTGATAAGCTAAATATTCACGATACTAAAGAAGATGTTATCCAGATGCTTAATGATGTAATCAATTTGGATGAAATCGAATGTAGAAAAAAATATTCGATACCAGACGATGTTAGGGATTGGAATTTTTCTTTAGCAAGACAAGATATTAGGGAAGCAAAACAAAATCCAGAATTAATTCAGAAAATCAACTACAGACCTTTTGATAAGCGTTACTTCTATTACACAGGTAAATCTAAAGGAGTTGTTGGTTGGCCAGTTCCTATTGTATCTGAACATCTCCGACATGAGGACAATTTGGGCTTTATGACTAACAAAAAAGTTGAAGTTGGTGAATTTAAGCATTACATAATTTACAAAGGTATTGTCGAAAGTCATGCAATTTCAATGAAAGAAATAAATTACGTTTTTCCCCTCTACATTTACCCCTCTAAAGTCAGTCAACAATCAATTGATCAAAAATCTGAAAGAACTCCCAACCTAAACCCAGAAATCGTTAATCAAATAGCGGAGAAATTAGGCTTAACCTTTTCAAACGAGAAAGAAACCACCAAAAAAAACTTTGCCCCGATTGATATTTTAGATTACATCTATGCGGTTTTACATACTCCAACATACAGGGAAAAATACAAAGAGTTACTGAAAATTGATTTTCCCCGCGTGCCATATCCAAAAGACCAAGACACCTTTTGGCAATTGGTGGATTTGGGCGGTGAACTTAGGAAAATCCATTTATTAGAAGGCCCTGTAGTTGAGAAATACATAACCCAATACCTGATTGATGGCGATAATGTGGTCATTAAACCACACTTCGACTCCGCACAGCGTTCAGATGCAAAAGGCAAAGTTTACATTAACGATACCCAGTATTTTGACAATGTTCCCGAAATAGCTTGGAACTTTTACATTGGGGGTTATCAACCGGCTCAAAAATGGCTCAAAGACAGAAAAGACCGTAAACTCGAATTTGAGGATATTTTGCACTATCAGAAAATAATCGTCGTCCTTTCGGAGACTGACAGATTAATGAAAGAAATTGATAAAATTAAAATTGAATAATATATATGAGTAATCAAATCTTTAGCAAAATTGACGGTGCAATTGCAACGTTAATTGGATACATCGACACCGGTGACTTAGCACTCCCTGATTTACAACGACCTTTCGTTTGGGGTAATAACAAAGTGAGAGATTTGTTTGATAGCATGTATCGTGGTTATCCTATTGGATATTTTTTATTGTGGCGAAATAATACCGGAGAAAAATTAAAACAAATTGGGAAAGATGATAAAATGCAAGAAGTACCCAATATGCTTATAATTGATGGACAGCAGCGTTTAACGGCATTATATAGTATTATTAAAAAACAAGAAGTAAAGGATAAAGACTATAAATTAAGACGAATAAAAATTGCGTTTAATCCCGTACTTGAAGAATTTAGAGTAGCAGATGCTGCAACAATAAAAAACAAAGAATTTATAAATGATATTTCTGAAGTTTTTGAAGGAAGCACATGGCCGTTTATTACAAATTATTTAAAACAATATCGCATTTATGTTGATCTAATCACAGAAAGGTATAAAGACATAATTAGTAAAATTCAGTCAGGAACTGACCTTAAAGATGCAGAATATATTTTTTGCATAACTCGTTTAAATCAAATCAAAGACCCATCTGATGATATAACTCAACTAATTGCAAGTTTAAAAGAACGAAAGGCTGTTTCATTGCCTACATATCAAAAAGAATTATTCTTAAACTTCTTTGAAAAACCAATTGATATTAATGAAGATGAAATTAGTACCCGTATTAATAAATTACACTCACTTACAAATTATCCTTTTCAAGCCTTGGAAGTTTCATCAGATGTAGACGAAGAAACTGTTGCCGAGATATTTACCAGAATAAATAGTAAGGGGGTTCCATTAAATCAGGCCGATTTTATTTTAACTCTTATTTCAGTGTTTTGGGAAGAAGGTAGAACCCTCATAAATGATTTTTGTAAGAACTCAAAAATTGTACCAGATCTTAATACAAAAGATTCTCCTTTTAATTATATAATTCAGCCAGATGCTCAAGACATAGTGCGTGTAATAGTTGGATTAGGGTTCAAACGTGCACGTATGAAAGATGCTTATGCTATTCTAAAAGGTCGAGACCCTGATACAAACAAATATTCAACAATTTTGCGCGATAAACAATTTAATGTTTTTAAAGAAACTCTAGCTGAAGTCATCAATACAACCAATTGGCATTCTCTTGTAAAAATAATTCAAAGTATTGGATATAAATCCAATGGATTAATTGCATCAAAGAATTCAATAATCAATTCTTATATTTTTTATTTAATCGGAAAACTACACTATAAAATTGACTATAAAGAGCTTGACAAACTTATTGCGAGATGGTTTTTTATGAGTTCTTTAACTTCGAGATATTCAGGTTCCTCAGAATCAATAATGGAATCTGATTTGAATAAAATAAAATCCTGCAAGGATGGAAATGAATTTAAACTTGCAATCAACAACATAATTGATAGCACATTAACAAATGATTTTTGGAATATTTCATTGCCAAATGACCTACTTGTAACATCAAATACAATTAGCCCTGTTGCAAATGCCTTTTTTGCAAGTTTAATTTACAATGGAACAAAAGCATTGTTTTCAGATAGAAAAGTCAGTGATTTATACGACCCTTCAATAAAGATTAAGAAAAATTCTTTAGATAAGCATCACATTTTCCCAAAAGAATATTTAAAGAATCAAGGAATTGAGTTAACCCAGATAAATCAAATTGCCAATCTTACCTATCTTGAATATATTGATAATATTAAGATATCAGATACAGAACCAAAATCATATTATACTGAGATAAAAAACAAATACTATTCCGGAAAAGAATCTGTATTAGAAAATGGATTAAAAGAGCATTGTATTCCGGTTGATTTTTATGATATGGAATACTCACTATTTTTGAATGAAAGACGAAAGAAAATAGCTTTAATGATTAAAGAAATGTTTAGTAACATCTAATCCATCGCATTTTTCCACACATTGCCAAGTCGCACTAACACGTACACAAACAAATAACTAATATAGAGCTTCTCTCCCTTGCTCACTCGAGACATTAAAAATACACCAAAACTAAAATAGACTGTAATAATTACCGGCGAAACACCAACCCTGAGTTCTGAATTTTTACCTCTTTGGTAACGGGAATTAGTATTGGATTAATATTTTTAGAAAAATTGTACAAAAAAAAGGAAAAATATTGCATTGTAAACAAAAAATGTTATTTTTGCGACCTCATTTGTAGTGAAATTAAAATAAACGATTAAGAGAAAAAAACGAATTAAGTTGTTAAATAGCAATATAATATAGTATTATATAGGGTTATTTACCACAAACGACAAATAACATACTATCGGTAACAAACCGCCGAAGTAACATTATAAAAAGATAGAAATTATATAATCTTACCCAAATAAGATCATGTTACTTTTAAACCAAAATTACAATGAAAAAAATGCAAAAAAGAGAAAAAAAACTGCGCACGTCACCGGCAAAATTTCTTGACGTCACCGTCCTAATTTGTTGACGTCAAGAAATTTATTTCCGGACGTCCGCAAAAAAATTTCTTGACGTCAAGAAATTTTCTTCCGCACGTGCGCAAATTGAATGGTTAAAATATTATCAAAAAATCCCATATAGTTAACGCCCTTGGGAAAGGCAAAATGTATCATTAAATTTTATCAACATGAAAATTAGATTAGTTGAAAAATTAAATCCTACAGACCGGACAAAACCGGCTAAATGGTATGCCAATGCCGTGAATGTAGGTAAAAAAGATCTCAAAAGTATTGCAAATGAAATTGCAGGGCGGTCGTCGCTTACCCGCGGTGACATTGAAAACGTGCTCAGCAATTTTGTGGACGAATTGCCGGCCTTGCTCAAAGACGGCTTCAGTGTGCAGCTTGGAGAATTCGGCACCATGCGTCTCTCACTCTCAAGCGAGGGAGCCGAAACCCCCGAATTATTCAACCCCAAAAGCATCAATCCCAAAGTTGTCTTTACGCCGGGAATATCCCTCAAAAAAGAGTTGTCCAACATCTATTTTGAGAGATCCAAATCCGTAACTACCACAATCTGAGTTGAGCGGCCTCACGGCCGCTCTTTTTTTATAAATATGCTACCTTTTTAGCAAAATTGTACAAAAAAAATAAAAAACATTGTAATAGAAAAGAAAAAAAGTTATTTTTGCGACGTCAAAATTGAAACCGGTAATAATTATTACACAAAAGGAGAAGTTTGGAGAAAAACAGTGGCTGCTGTGTAATGAATGTCTGGAAATCAGCGTGAAGAGGAGAAAACAAAATTTTGTCGTGGTTAATTCGATACACTATAAAAACTATTTTGTGATTATGGCAAAACTAAAAATACAACCAAAAAATACTATAAGCCACCCGATATTGGAAGATAAGTGAAATAAAATGAGGTAAGAATGAAGGTTATATGTGAGTTGGCGTTAATTATAAAAAAAAACTAAAATATGACAACAGAAGAAATTCAATTATGTGGTATTATTATTCCTAAGATAAGTGCTCTTGCAGTAACAATTAGTGCTCTTGCAGCAGCAGTTAGTGCTATTTTTTCAGCAGTAAGTTCAAGAACAACATTGACACTTTATAAAAAAGAAAAAAAAGAAAAATTAAATGATAAATTAAATCGAATTTTAGAGATAGGAATTGAATATCCATATCTTGAAAGTGAAAATTTCATTTTCCAGTGGGACAAATATAGGCTAACTGATGATGAAAAATATCTTCGGTATGATATGTATTGCAATCTTTTGTTTAATTTTCTATACGATGTATGGAATCATTTTAATCATGATAAAAAAAAGATTGAAGAATTCGTAGATATTAAAACATGGGTAAGAGCACATAAAAATAATTGGTTAAATCCAATAGATGAGAATGAGAATATTGATGGGTATGATTATGAATTTAGATCATTTATAAATACATATATAAAATAAAATTATGAAAAGAACAGCATTATTAATTGGAAATTCAAATGGATTAGCAGGAGTTAAAATCGACATAAATAACTTCAATAATTTCTTAAAAAGTGATATTGGTGGGAAGTGGTATGATTCGGAAATTACTGTTGAGATGAATCCTACTAGAAGATCGCTTTTAGCAAAAATTGAACAACTGAAAACCGAAAATAATGATTTTGCTATTGTTGTTTTTAGTGGACATGGTGCATATACTAAAAATACCATATTAGAATTAAATAGAAATGAAGAAATTATATCAGAGATAGATTTAAAATATATCTCCAAAAGACAAATTTCGATTTTTGATTGTTGTCGAAATGTTGTTCAAGAGCCATTAAAAAATAAAGCTTTACTATCTGATTCGTTTAATCGTTCTGAACGGAATGATTATATTCGTAATAAATATGATGCTCGAATTATGCAATCAATAGAGCAACAGATATCGTTATATGCTTGTTCCATTGGAGAAAGTGCATTAGATACAGAAAATGGTGGATTATATAGCTCTTTATTACTTAAATCAGTCTCACCAGATTATGACTCTCTATATAAATTGGTTGGTGAAGCACATGAGCAGGCATCAGAAAAAACAAAAAATGCAGCTTGGGTGATGGAATTACATAGACAAAATCCTTCTGCAACAATACCAAAATGTTTATCTTCACAACAATTAATAATGAGTATAAACCCCAATTATTAAAATATTTTGAATTGAATGAAAAGAGAAAATACTAAACACTAATAACCGGTATAGCCAATAAGGATTTTAGGGGTATATGAAGTATTGTAACTCTCTTCAATATGGATTAATAATCAACTTCGCATATGTGAGTTATGTCGGTATTTTTAGAAAAGTAACAAAATGAAAAACAATACAATTATAGTAGGAGCTGAGGATTATAAATATCCATCAAATGAAGAAAGGGAAGAAGCTGAAAATAGTTATCCTAATCTTTCGAATTTTGGATTTGATTACAAGAATGAGCTTGTAGAAATTCTAAAAAATAAAAAATCACTTTCTGAAACTAAAAAAGAAGTGAATCTTTTTTGGTGGGACAATTGCTTGTTGAATAAATTCGGTAAATTGCATCTATCTTATATTAATACATATGTGAATTATATGCGGTATTCGTCAGAATCTGAAGAAATTCTTAAAAAAGGGATTTCTATACATAGACTTCAGTTTGATTTCTACTCAGAAACTTATTATTATTTTCTATTTTCTGCTAGAGATGTCATATTTCAGATTTTAAATCTATTTTATAACTTGGATATTGAGGAATCTCGTGTTTCTTTCAAAACAATAACAAAGAAGATGATTAATAACAATGTACGAGAAATGATTTTAAAATTGGATGATAAATTAAAGGTAGCATCAGAAATTAGAAATAGTTTTACTCATAAATTCCCTAAAAATCAGAAAGACTATAGGATGACTCATACTAAATTAAGTGCTATGAGTGGACAAGAAATGAAGCCTTTAGAAATTTGGAATAATATATCTGAATCTCTTCAAATTATGGATACATGGATTAATGAACTTAGACAATATTTATCTATAAAAACGCCAAGAGATGACAAGTTATATACAAAATAGCCGGTACAGTAATTTATTTAAGGGTTTTAGCCTGCTTCAACTTTTGTGTAACTTGATGAAAAATCGCCCTAAATCCCTTACTGATCATACCGCCAACTGTTGGAATCAAGAAAAAACGCTCACCGATTTATATTTAGTATAAGATGAATAAACCAATTTTATTAGAAAAAAGGGAACTAATCAAGCCCATAAAACAAGCTATTGATAGACTAGAAGAAATTAGAATAAGGAAAGCTTCTAATGATGATAAAATTATTTTTGAAGGACTATTTGTTTTAGCCATAGCGTCTTTTGAGAACTCTTTAAATGATACATTAAAGGTTTTACTGACCAATATTCCCACCAAACTAGATATGAAAATTGAAAACATTACAAAAGATGATTTAATTGATGGCAATCCTTTAGAGAAAGCTATACAATTAAAGATAAATTCTATTTCATATCAAAACTTGAAATCAATTCTAAAATATTTTACTGAAACGACAGGAATAAATAAGGATACTATTAAAGAAGAATTGATTGATAAACTTCAAGAAATAAAAGCAACAAGAAATCTTTTATTGCATAATAATTTGATTGTAAATAGTCTTTATACCGATACTGTTGGCGTGTATAACCGTAAACCAACCAATAATAAGCTGGATATAGATCAAGATTATCTTTTTCAATCAATCTGCGTTTTAAGTACTATTTTAGAGTCTATAATGCTAGCTCTTAATGAAAAGTATAAAGACTATTCCCATATTAATGCATTGCGACAACTCTGGAAATATACATTTTCAACACCGATTATGAAATTTGAAAATGAATGGATTATTGATGAGGAAAAAGATAAAATAATTGCATTTAATTTGAAAAAGAGTAAAAGAAATAGATTGTCATCTGGAGAGAGTTTTCTCTATTCTATATGGTATTGTCACTTGATTGGGAATATTGAAAATATTTTTGAAAACAATAATTTCTTTGCATTAGCAGAGCCATTTAGGGAAAAAGCTTTTTTTATTTTATCAAAAGTTGATATATTTAAAAAATGAAAAGCCCCAACCCCAAGATCACAGCCATTTAACCCAACACTCCACAATCAAAAAACTCTTTGCGAAAATAACTTTCAGAGGGTTTCAATTTAATTCATTGTTGAAGGGAAATTTCGGGAGTGAGGACTTTTCCAATTGGCGATCTCTATTATGCAGGTTCAATCCGGAAATATATAAATAGGAATGAAATTCATTTTCCCCTTTCCCCCAACTCTTTTATGGGGTCAGCTTTTTTTGTCTATTAAAAATAATTTACCGGACTATATACATCGCAAATTACCCATTTACTAGCGGTTGTCAGAGGAAGGGGTAGGTGAGTCTTGAGTGGTGAGTCTTTAGTTTTTAGTGCTAAGTTTTTAGTCCCGGCAATGTTCTGCGAACTTGCCGGGAATCATTAGAGATGCAAGATTTTGCGTCTCTAATGTGCCATTTAAAAAAATCAATCGCTTCGTGATAAATAGTCAAATAAAACAACTAAATTCTAATCCCTTACACAACGTACAGAAAAGCTATACTTCATATTGTCGATGCTAGTGCTTACATGACTGCTAGCGTAATACAATGTCCGGCCCCAGACTAAATTGTAGACAAACTCGGTAGTACTCCACCAATATCCGTCTGAGTCAATGTTGCTGAATATTCCGAGGTCGGTACGGCAGCCACCCGGAAGAGCTGAAAATCCTGTTTCATTAGTTGCTCCGGTGTTG
The DNA here is from genome assembly GCA_019135895.1 of Bacteroidota bacterium. GTDB lineage: Bacteria > Bacteroidota > Bacteroidia > Bacteroidales > WCHB1-69 > JAGVVH01. The sequence continues at coordinate 11,098 of JAGVVH010000527.1, forward strand.
GGGCTTTCCCAAAGTGTCGTATCTTTTAATTTACCTCCGACAATACTATCACCGCCTAAATAATCAGTTAATTCTGTCCACTCGGGATCGCTTGGCAAATGCCAGCCTTTAGGGCATACACCTTGAACATTGCTTGGATTTGTATAGCTACTTTTTGCACCATTCATTGCAGCATACCAGTTGTATAATACGCCATAAGTGGTGTAATTTGCTTTGGCTTTGGCATCGGCTATTATCGTGCCATTATAATCATACACATAATAAAATGGTGTTGTTTTAGAACCTGTGTCGGGCACTAATACGCTTGGCAAATATTTAAGGTTTTCTGCCATCCAAACTTGATTGCCTATTCTTACCCAACTATAAACCGTACTGTCACGTGAATCGGTAAATGAACCAGTAGTTGGGTTTGATAGGGTAGGTCTATAAAATATTATGCTGTCAACTCCTGTGTTTACATTGTACTGACCTACTATTGCACCATTTTTCATTATATACATAGTGTCATTCTGTGCATTTATTGTAAATACTGATACAAATAGTATTACTGATAAAAATATCCTTCTTTTCATAATTTATCCTCCTTTTATTGTTTAATGATTTTTACAGCTTTTAGTTTGTTTTGGATTGTCTCCAATGAACGGAAAAGTTGGCAATATGACCATTAAGAGATTCTGGAGCAGTTCCCATTCCACTTATTTGAAAGTCTGAGGGGGCAACAACGCTTTAATACCCAGTAAAATCCTTACGGTATATACACTTTGTTGTCACCATGTGTTTTTAGTCAAAATGAAGTAGCTTAATCCGGAAATCAGTAAAACTTAAGACCTACAATTACCAATAATGATTATTCTCATTTAACAGTAAATGAATATATAACATTTTCAATACCGAAAGTTGTCTTTTGTCCTTTCAATAACCCATTATGAAAAGCATACACCCCCGGTTCAAGGGGAGTAGAAATATAAATACGAACAACAGAAGGTACAAAAGAATTTAGATCAAAAAAGGTTTTTATTTCAATATCTTCTACCCACACTTTTTGAATTTCTTCAGGCTCTCCTTTCTTTATTTGACGTTCAGATCTGGTATCAACTTCAATTTGTTTGAGTTTACTTAGAAACATTTTTTCAGGGATCATATTTTTATATTGAGCATTTGATATAGAGAGAGTAACTTCCGGATTTGAAAAAGCTATAAATGTTTTCTCCAGTTTTGATGATTCTAATACAATAGGTGAAATTTCTGTTAATCCTCTCCTGCGAGCATCAAGTGACCCAAACTCTGGAATACTACTTTTTGCAGCCTTATTTACTGGTATATTAACATACTTTTTGTCTTGAATGAAATATAGACCATAGTAATCAGGCCGAATATATTCTCCCTTATCAATATCACAGTTTGCCAAATCCCCCCTAATAAGAAACCCATTCGTTAATGCAAAATCGAATACATCTTTATCTGCATTGGCCTCTACAGAAGCATCTATGTAATTTTTAGATGTTAAACGCCCAAAGTGTAAACAGTAAACTCCCTCTGTTAAAGGTTTCGATGGAATGAGTTTGAAGCAATCATCCATCCCTTGAATTGGTGCAATTTTTAATTCGATATCACCATTTGGAACCCACATATTAGCTTCAAGAGTAATATTTTCTCCGGTTATTGAATTTTTTGAAGGAATTGTTTTCTGCCATATTAATTTTGTCAATACAGGTTTGTTTTTATTCCCATAAGAAATAAAATAAGCATCCTTACCAGAAAACCAAGGTCCATTTAGTTGTTTAATTCCTAATGTTGGATTTAACAAGTCACCGACTCCAGAAAGATTTGCAGCAGCATCTTTATTGAACTCAATAAGTTTGCCATTAATTACTACATAAGTACCGAAGAACTCCGGTTTAATGTTATCCTGTCCAAAAGAAATAAAGCACAAGGATAACAATAAGGCGCTCAAGAATAATTTTATTTTCATAATGTTTAGAATTAATTATTGCTTCCAACTCCAGAAAGCGAATTATTATTATTATATTGAGATAAGCATGGGAGTAATCACAAAATGATTCATTCAAATTGAGAACATGCTCATCTAAGTGTTAGAAAGTTAATATTTTAGTGGTTAATATTTTCATTTTAAGTCTTTGTTGGTTATTTCCAATTTCCTAAACATTGACGGGAACTTACTTTTAACCGTAACCCTTATCCCTTTTTATTTCTGTCCCCTTACAAATAAGTAACCCTTAACCGTAGATAGTAGTTCCTTTATTTACTTTTTTCATATAATGCTTTTATTTCTTTAACAAAAGCCCACAAAAATAATAATAATTCTTTTCAAAAAAAATAATTTTTTAGTTTTTGGTGCTTTTTTTTCAAATTATATTAAAATAAAAGTTGCAAATTTCATTTTCAATTTGCTGTTTCGTTCTCTTTTCTCAGCTTGTCAGGCAGCGGCATTATTCTTTTTTATCATTTTATCTTGTATTTTCGAAACAAAAATGATCATACAAACAGCTCCAATGGTTGCAAATAGCATATCTGATTGCGTATCCCACACATATCCCTGTGTTCCTAAAAATGAATCTGCCGATTGGCCTGTCATAATGGCAACAAACCATTCTAAAAACTCATATAGAACACTAATGGTTATACACACACAAATAGTTAAGAAATTAAGCCAGGCTCTACTGGAAACAATCGATCCCTTTATAAATATTTCTCTCGCAATCATAGCAGGAACAAATCCTTGTGCAAAGTGCCCCAATTTATCATAGTTATTTCGAGTCAGATGAAAAACATCTTTTATCCAGTCAAATAAGGGCACCTCTGCATACGTGTAATGGGCACCAATGAATAAAATATAACAATGAGCAAGAATAAAACAGTAGGTCAAATAAGTAAACCTGAATCTTTTAAAGGTAAACAACAAAACTAAAAATCCGATTATTCCCGGGAAAGCCTCAAGTATCCAGGTAAAATAATCATGTGGATAAATGCCTGACCAAACTAATCCGGCAAAAAACAAAAGTATCAGGATGTAATATTTCTTCATTTTTCTTTTTTCTCCCAAACAAGCAGCCCCTAACCTTAGTCAGTAATTACTTTATTTGATTTTTTATATAGTCGATCCTTAAAAGTAGTATAAAAAACTGAATATCAACAAAATAAATCAAAAAAAAGGAAGAAGATATTGCAAAAAAGAGTATCTTTGCAGTAGAAAAACTTGCAAAAAATGTTAGGAAAATTATCAGATAATAAGCAACGAGATATTTTTAATCCCATGCTGATTGATTTTATAGACATGAATCATGAGTTGGTTCTGTTGGCGGAGAAAATAGATTGGAGCTATTTTGAGAAAGAATTTGCTCCTCTGTATTCAAAAGTAGGGATGCCCAGTGTACCGTTGAGAACCATGTTGGGATGTTTGCTCTTGAAACAACTTTATAACGTGGGAGATGAAAAAATGCCGGAAATGTGGGTAAGCAATCCTTACATGCAATATTTCTGCGGGGAGTCCTATTTTCAGCATAGCTTTCCTTTTGATCCGAGCGACTTTGTTCATTTTCGGAAAAGATTGGGAGAGGAAGGAATTGAAAAAATATTTGCCTATAGTGTCAAACTGCATGAAGTAGCAGTCAAAAAGTCAAAGATGGTTTTATCGGATACAACGGTACAAGAAAACAATACGACATTTCCCACCGATGCAAAATTGTACAAAAAAATAATCGATAAATGTAACAAGATTGCAGAACAGGAACACATATCGCAAAGACAGACATATGCCAGAACGGGAAAGGATTTATTAAGAGAAAGTTACAATGGAAAACATCCCAAAAGGATGAAGAGAGCAAAAAAAGCGAAGAAGAAATTACAAACCATAGCAGGGAGACAGATACGGGAATTAGAAAGAAAAATGAGTGAACGACAAAAAGCAACGTATGGAAAAGAAATCGAGTTGTACAAAAAAGTGATTAACCAAAAGCCAAAAGATAAAGATAAGATTTACAGTCTTCATAAACCCTTTACCAAATGTATAGCCAAAGGGAAAGCGCATAAGCCATACGAATTTGGGAATAAAGTGGGGATCACAACAACGGGAACCCGTAAAAGCAAAATCATTATAACAGCAGTAAAAGCATTTTTAGGCAATCCTTATGACGGGAATACAATAGAACCCTTGTTAGAACAGATGGAAAATCATCAATTTCCATTACCGGAAGAATTAGTCTATGAC
>JAGVVH010000569.1 GCA_019135895.1 Bacteroidota bacterium
CCCGAATCAAAAAACATTAAATCCAAACTTTTAAAAATGGATGATGAACAATCCGAACTTTTTGAAATTATTCAAAAAGTTTTTTAGGGTGTTGCATTGCGGAAAACAGGAAAAAGGCAGTCAATGACTGCCTTTTTTTTAAGTAAAATTCCGATTACAGAGCCGGAACTATTTCAGGGGATTCAACAGGTTTTACAAACATTTCCTCTTTAAGGTCATCGTAATCCAGTAATAGTTTGACATCTTCCCCATAGCTTTGCATTAATATTTCCTCAGCAAGGGTATCTTCAACATATTTTTGGATAGCACGTTTAAGCGGTCTCGCTCCATAATTAGAATCCCAGCCCACTTCAGCGAGATATTCCTTAGCCTTAAAAGAAACCTCCACATCAAGGCCCATGGATTTCACCCTCTTCAACACCTTAGCCAATTCAATATCAATAATTTTAATAATATTTTCTTTAGTAAGATTATTAAAATAGATAATATCATCAATACGATTCAGAAATTCGGGAGCAAAGTTTTTCTTAAGTGCATTTTCGAGAATTGTGTGCTCATTTTTAGATTTATTAGTTTCAGTAGCAGCTGTACTAAAACCGAGTCCGGCACCAAAATCTTTCAATTCTCGTGAACCGATATTGGAAGTCATGATGATAATAGTATTCTTGAAATCTACTTTTCTACCAATTCCATCAGTAAGAATACCTTCATCAAAAACCTGCAGCAGAACATTATACACATCATGATGAGCTTTTTCAATTTCATCCAGCAGTATGATAGAATAGGGTTTTCTGCGAACCTTTTCAGTCAATTGCCCTCCTTCTTCGTAGCCCACATATCCCGGAGGAGCCCCAATAAGGCGAGAGACAGTATGTTTTTCCATATACTCGCTCATATCGATACGAATAAGAGCATCCTGAGAATCGAAGAGATATTCTGCAAGAATCTTTGAAGCATACGTTTTCCCAACACCTGTAGGACCAAGAAAAATAAAAGTTCCAATAGGTTTATTAGGATCTTTAAGACCGGCTCTATTTCTACGGATTGCTTTAGAAATATTAATAATAGCTTCCTCTTGTCCAATCACTTTATCAGAAAGTTCTTCTGCCATCTTCATGAGCTTTTCGCCTTCATTTTTGGCAATTCGTTGCACAGGGACGCCTGTCATCATGGCAATAACCTCAGCCACATCTTCGGCACTCACTTCAGGCCGTTGCAAATTAGTTTGAGCTTCCCATTCCCGCTTTATATTTTCCAGTTTGGATTCGGCAATTTTTATTTGATCACGGTATCCGGCAGCAGCATTATATTGTTGATCCTTTATGGCAGTTGTTTTTAATTTTTGGAAATTGTCAATTTCTTTTTCCACCTCAATCAATTCATCAGGTACATGGATATGTAAAATATGCACCCTGGAGCCGGCTTCATCCATAGCATCAATTGCTTTGTCGGGGAGACAGCGATCCGTAATATAGCGGTTTGACAAAGTCACACAATTACGAAGAGCTTCCGGTGTATAGGTAACCATGTGATGATCTTCATATTTATCTTTAATATTATCCAAAATCTCAAGTGTTTCCTCAGGAGTAGTCGGGTCCATCATAATTTTCTGAAAACGACGTTCCAGCGCACCGTCTTTTTCAATATACTGTCTATACTCATCCAATGTAGTAGCCCCAATACATTGTAATTCTCCACGGGCAAGAGCTGGTTTAAACATATTGGAAGCATCCAAACTACCGGGAGTACTGCCGGCACCCACCATAGTATGCAATTCATCGATAAAGAGAATGACATTAGGGTTTTTCTCCAATTCTGTCAATATAGACTTCATTCTCTCTTCAAACTGCCCTCTGTATTTAGTACCCGCAACCAATGATGCCATATCAAGGCTAACCACTCTTTTATTAAGTAATGTCCGGGAAACCCTTCCCTGAATTATTCTCAAGGCAAGACCTTCAGCAATGGCTGATTTCCCCACACCGGGTTCTCCAATAAGTACCGGATTGTTTTTTTTACGACGACTTAAAATCTGGGCAATTCGTTGTAACTCTTTTTCACGGCCTACAATAGGGTCAAGTTTTCCTTCTGTGGCATATTTTGTCAAATCTTTCCCAAAACTGTCCAACATTGGCGTAGCAGAATGCTTTCCACTATTTTTTTGAGGACGGGTAGTTCTTCTGTCATCTTCCTCATCTTCCTCAAAATCTGAATTTGAAGGACTTAAATCATTTTCAGACTGCATGATACTATCATTTTTAATCTCTGAAGACAACGTTTCATAGGTCATACCGGCACGTTTTAACAACATCTTCACAACATTATTAGCATCATTCCTACCCTCTTTAATAATTGCTAAAATAAAATGTTCTGCTTCAACAAATTCGCTTCGAAACTCTTTTGAAATCAAATAAGATAGCCTTAACATATTATCAGTCTGACTATTAAATTTAATTGTCTCCGGAGATTCTTCTACCATATTATCATTTTCCTCTATCATCTCTTCAAGTTTGGAACGGATATTATTAATATCTATCTTAAAAACCTCAAAAAGATGTTGAATATTGGTAATATTTGGATATTTGAAAATGCCTATCACAATATGTTCAATTCCGATCTTTGGAAATTTATATAGAACAGCCAAATTTCTTGCTTCTTCCAAAGCAAATTTCATTTCTTCAGAATACTTTATTTCCATAAAAAATATTTTTTTTGCAAATATACAATTTAGGTTTGGTGTTTGTTTATTTTATATGAGAAAAAAAAATCAAACCAACTCAATTTTAAAAAAGTAATACTATATTTGCATAATCATTATAAAAAAATAAAACCATGAAAATTAAAATTTCATTAGTAGCTTTTTTGTGTTTACTTTCTTTGTCAATTATTACTTCATCCTGTGATGACATATTTCCTGATGATCCAAAGGGAGAACTCACTATTGACGGCACCTCTTATGATATCTATTATGGAAATCTCATCCATATACAGGATATTGATACTTTGCAAGGATGTCACAATCTGATTTTGGATTTTTCTTCAATTGTAGATCCTGCGGCTATTGATGCCATTCATGCCATTGTCAATTCACCTGATTCGGTAGAATCTATTTTGGATTCTTTAGCTGCCGAAAATCCCGACGAACATACTACTTTGTTGCTCAATATCTATACTTCAACCAATAATTCTTTAGATGACACCACCTATAATTTTGAATCCTTTGATGCTCCAATCCACAATATTTACGCCTTTAACGGAGCATGGGTTCATCAAGCACAAACAATTGGGAATTCAACTTATGGAATTCTTAATAGCGGAAATATCAGTGTCAGCGTAAACGGCGATGAGTACACCATAACTTTTTCCTTCACGGATGAACAGGGAAGAAACATCTCCGGCAACTACACAGGGCAACTCAGTTATATCAGTACTTCAATAGATTGAAAATATTTACTATTTTTCAGAAGTAAAAACATTAATATAAAAGACCTAAAAGAAAGAGCCTTAAACTCTTTCTTTTTTTTGCAAATTAATGGCAGACATATCATTTTTTTTTGTATTTTCGAATGCTATTATTCAAAATAGTAACTCTCTATTTTACAACATTTTAAAAGAATTCTAAAAAGCAAAAAGATGGCAGAAGGCGAAAAAATCATTCAGGTTAATATTGAAAATCAGATGAAAACAGCCTACATTGACTATTCAATGTCGGTTATTGTGTCGAGAGCTCTCCCTGATGTGAGAGACGGATTGAAACCTGTACACCGGAGAATACTATACGCCATGTGGGATATGGGTATTATTTCAGGCAAACCGTTTAAAAAATCCGCAAGAATTGTCGGTGAAGTACTTGGTAAATACCACCCTCACGGCGATACTGCCGTATATGACTCTATGGTTCGTATGGCTCAGGAATGGTCATTACGGTATCCGTTTATTGACGGACAAGGAAATTTCGGTTCTGTTGACGGCGACAGTCCGGCAGCCATGCGTTACACGGAAGCCCGCCTGCGCAAAATAGCCGAAGAGATGCTTGCAGATATTGAAAAAGAGACAGTTGATTTCAGGTTAAATTTTGATGACTCCTTAAAAGAACCTACCGTTCTTCCATCTAAAATCCCGGGGCTGCTTGTTAACGGCTCATCAGGTATTGCAGTGGGAATGGCTACTAATATGGCCCCACACAATCTGAATGAGGTATGTGATGGTATTATTGCCTATATTGACAATAAGGATATTACTATTCCCGAACTGATGCAATATATTAAAGGTCCTGATTTTCCCACAGGCTGTGTCATTTATGGTTCTGAAGGAATCAAAGAAGCTTTCGAAACAGGCCACGGACGTATCATCATGCGCGGAGATGCCACTATTGAAGAAGAGCACGGAAAAAGTCAAATCATTGTCACCTCTCTTCCTTACATGACCAATCCGTCAGAGATGATTAAAAGGACGGTTGAACTTATTAAGGAGGGGAAAATTGAAGGTATCTCCAATATCGAAAACTTGTCAAACAAAAGAAACGGCACCCGCATTGTGTATGAATTGAAACGTGAAGCCGTTCCTAATGTCATCCTGAATAAACTTTATGTCAATACCTCCCTGCAGTCATCTTTCAGCGTTAATAATGTCGCTTTGGTAAATGGTCGTCCCATGACATTAAATCTCAAGGATCTGATTGTTCAATTTGTAAAACACCGCCATGAAGTGGTTCTCAGACGTGCAACGTTTGATTTGCGTAAAGCGGAAGAGAGAGCCCACATTCTTGAGGGCCTTTTAAAAGCCCTAGACATTATTGACGAAATTATTGCTTTAATCCGTTCCTCACAAACGGTTGACGATGCACGTAACGGGTTAATGGCCAAATGGGGATTTACTGAAATTCAAGCCCGCGCCATCGTTGAAATGCGCTTACGTCAATTAACCGGCCTTGAAAAAGAAAAACTTCAGGAAGAATATGATGACCTGATGAAAAAAATTGAATATCTGCGTAATATGCTGGCTGACGAAAACCTGAGAATGCAAATTATCAAGGATGAGATGGCTGAGATCAAAGAAAAATACGGGGATGAGAGACAATCCAGAATTGAATTATCAACTTCCGAATTCAAAATTGAAGATACTATTGCAGATGCTGAAGTTGTGATTACTATTTCACACCTTGGTTACATAAAAAGAACCTTATTATCAGAATATAAAGTACAGAACCGTGGCGGAAAAGGTTCCAAAGGAGGTAATTCCAGAGAAGAAGATTTTATTGAACATCTCTATACCGCTACAAACCATAACTATCTGTTGTTCTTTACAGAAAAAGGAAAATGCTTCTGGTTGCGTGTTTACGAAATTCCGGAAGGACCTAAGACTTTCAAAGGAAAGGCCATTCAAAACCTGTTGAATATTGAAACAACCGACAAGATAAAAGCGGTTATCAATATCAAAGATTTAACCGATGAAGACTACATTAACAATAATTATATCATTCTTGGAACTGAAAAGGGAATCATTAAGAAAACTTCTGTGGAAGCCTATTCAAGACCAAGGGTTAATGGGATAAACGCCATCTCAATTCGGGAGGATGACCATCTGTTGGAAGCCAGACTTACCAACGGAGAAAGTGAAATCATGATGGCTTTAAATTCCGGAAAAGCAGTCCGTTTCAACGAAAAGACCGTCAGGCCGATGGGAAGAAACGCTTCCGGAGTAAAAGGAATAACACTGGCTAATAAAACCGATATTGTAGTCGGAATGATTTGTGTTGACAGTCCTGAATATGACATCCTGGTGGTTTCCGAAAATGGATACGGAAAACGTTCTTCTTTGGATGATTACAGAACTACCAACCGCGGAGGAAAAGGAGTTAAGACTATTAACATCACCGAAAAAACAGGTGAACTTATTGCCATTAAAAATGTCACCGACATGGACGATCTGATGATTATCAACCGCTCTGGTATTGCTATCAGACTGCATGTTAATCAACTTAGGGTGATGGGCCGTGCTACTCAGGGAGTCAGACTTATTAATCTTAAAGAGGAAGATATCATTGCTGCCGTTACCCAGGTACCTCGTGATGAAGAAGAAGAAGAAATTGATGCAACTGAAATCAACGATACTATTGATACAGAAGACCAAGAATCATAAATCAAATTATAATACCATGAAAAAGATTTTCACTTTTTCCCTTTTGATTTTGTTTATAATGGGAGCTTCGGGTCAAAAACCCTCCTTAACAAAAGCTTACAATTTATTCTATGACAAGGATTTTGTCAAAGCTAAAGAAGCTATTGACCTTTGTACACAGGATGAAAAATTATCCCCTAAAGCACAGACCTGGCTTTATAAAGGAAATATCTACTTTTATTTGGCCAATCAAGAATATGGTGAAAAACAAAAAAACAGCAACTATATCATTCAATTTCCTGATGCCCCGATTGAAGCCTATAATGCTTTTGCCAAAGCTGAGGAAATAAATAAAGCTGTTGAAGCTTATGAAATGTTTGGACCATCCGAAGGACGTTCAAAACTGTATGCCTTACTTCTCATCCGAGGTGTTGATCAAATTATTGCCAATGATTTGGCTAATGCAAAAAACACTCTTGAAAAATCGGTTACAAGTTATGAAATGGTGCCTCCCTCAGTTAGTTTAAAAGGAGAACCTTACTACTATTATGCCTATACGCTGGATTTGCTGAACCAAAAAGAGGAAGCAAGAATCAATTACGACAAAGCACTAAAAGATGGCTCTGTCAATTCCAATGTCTATGCAAGATTGATTGACTTATACAAAAAAGAAAATAATAAAGCCAAAGTATTGGAATTAATCAATTTGGGCAAAAGAAATATTCCTGAAGATCCCTCTATCCTGCTGGCTGAAGTGGATTACTATTACTGGATTGAAAACTTTGAAAAAGGACATCAGTTGATTACAAAACTCCCTGCTTCCGTTTACTCTAATCCTGATGCCATCGTAAATGTTGCCAACTTCTACATCAACGATAATAATTATTTCACTGCTGATTCCTTGCTAAAAAAAGCATACCAATTAAACCCTCACAATTTCGTTGTGGTCTATAACCTCGGCTATTGTAATTTAAAACTGTACGAAATTAAATTTTTAGAATCTAATGATTTAGCTATAAAGGGGTATAAAGACAAGTCAACTATTGCCAACACCCTGGCTGATAATTACCTTACTGAAGCAGAGAAATATTTTGAATTTGCCCTCGATATCGAACCAAAAGATCTCAAAATTCTGGAACAATTAAAGGAAATATACGCCCGCAAACAATCCCCAAAATATGATGCAATCATTCAAAGAATAAATTCAATAAATAAATAATATTCATTTAATCCTGTCTTAAAAAAATTTATTATGAAAAAAATCCTGTTATTAATAGTTCTTGGCATTTTTCTCAGCAGTACGCTCCCTGCACAGTCCTGTATTACGGATGTTTGGATGTCTATTCAAAATGATCAGATTGGCAAAGCTAAAAAACTGATTGATGAATGTATGATTGGCAATGAATCGAGTGCCGACGCATGGTTGATGAAAGGAAATGTTTACATCCGCAGGTATCAACAAGAACAAAATAAATTAAAAAGTGACCCTGCTTATATCATTAAAGATGTTGATGCTATCTGGATTGCCTACGAAGCCTTCTACAAAGCATTGCAATTAAATATTAAAGTTGAACCAAAATTAGGGATGTTTCCACCTAAAAGTGGACAATTAATCTGTGCCGAAGGGCTAGTAGCCGAAGGACAAAAGGCTTTGAAAAACAACGATCCTGACAAGGCTTTCAAGTATATTGAAACAGCAGCAACCATCTATAAAACATTGGACGACAAGAACCCTGACTTGCCATATAATCTTGGAATTTTCTATCTCCAACTTGCCCAGATTGCTTATGAAAAACAAGATCTTGAGACATATAAAAAAATGCTTCAAGAAGGAGTAAAAGCCAAAACTATCTTACCTGAACCTTATCTCTTTTTGTATGATATCTATAAAGCAGAAAAAGATACGGTAAACTGCGGAAACGTTCTCAAATCTGCTAAAAATGCCGTTCCTGATTCAATGGCTTTTGACATTCATTGTTCTAACCTTGAATACCTATCCATGACCAATCAGACTGAAAAATTTAACGCATTGGTCGATACTCTTATTAAACGCAATAGTGATACCCTGAAACTTACTACTATTGCAGTTATCCTGACCAATAACAATCAGTTTGAAAAAGCTGAAGCAGCCCTTACAAAAGGACTTGCCATCTATCCTGACAACTTTGGTCTGAATCAGAAAATGGGATATAACTTCTTCTTTAAGGCAATTAGCTTAAACAGCGCCATTCAGGAAGCAACAACTGCACGACAATATACTAAAGTATCTGAAATTCAAACTGAACAAAAAGCCATTCTTGAAAAAGCTCATACCTGGTGTGATAAAGCTTACCTTATTAATGGTAATGATAAAGATAATAATCTCATGCTGAAGCAACTAAAGGTTCAACTCAACAAACCGGTTCCCGAAGATCTAAAAATCAAATGCGACTCCTACATTAAAAAGTAATAACCTATTCACAGCTTAAGTCTTTCTTAGATTTTGTAATATAAAAGATTGAAACTATAATATAAAAACGCACTGAAGTAATTAATTTCAGTGCGTTTTTTATATAGATTAATGAAGATGTATTTATTATGTTTTGGGCGCATTCCTTCCGGAATGCGAGGATTTGTTGAAAATCGTTATGCTACCAAGCTCTATTCCCTTCCGGGAATAATCTTCTCATGAATATATTTGCTTCGTTAATAAGCGGCAGTTTTGTAGACAGAGTTGTAGTGGCTGATATTAGGATTTGCTGATATTCATCGGCAAGTTCGCAGAACATTGCCGAAAAGCATAGAGGCGCGATTAATCGCGTCTCTACAAACAATTTTAATTTGCTCTATGGTGATAAATCACCTATTCAATAGCTTTTCTTGCTTCAACCTGAAGGACTTCCCTAGTTGAGGGATCGTGCAGAATTGCCACAATAGTACATTTGGAGATATCCCAATCCTTTCCGGTAAAATCCACCGGATAACCTAGTGTATAGGAGGAGTCTTTTTCTACTATCCCACTGACAGTAAATTTGGAGCCATAGGTCCCGTTAATACCAAGACGAAGTATGTGGTTATGAACATAAAAAGTATCCACCAGCACTCCATCCTTTTGCGGGGAGACAATCCCGTCTTCTATCAAAAAGAGAGAGAGTTGAACCGGATTCGCATACTCTTTCAACATGGTAGTTTTTGAATAAGCATATAATCTATTCTCATTGCTTTTGAAAACATTTATCAATTGAATGCCTGCATAAATCTCACTTCGATCAACAGCTTCTATGGCATTTTGCCATGAATTCAGTTCAACACCCCATGGGATATTATATTGTTTTCTGTTTATGATAGCAATAGGAACAGGATCCAAACCAAAGTCATTGTATAGTTGTGTTCCGGCTTCGGTTCTGAAATCATAAGGAAAATCGATGTTCGTATTGGCAAGAGCCCCGGCATGAATGCATACTGCCACCAAACTGTCACCATAAGTAGTAAGCAATTGTGCCAACCTTTCATGACCTTCAGGACAATTATGGCAACGATGACCGGTAAATTCCTCCATGAGCACTTTTCTAATAACAGAATCCCTATTCAACTCGGGAAACTCCACATCCACCTCAACATCTCCGTTTGGAGAAATATAAGGCGTTTCAATAATGTCACACGAGGAATAAATAATGGCCGATATAACTATTAGCAATATTGACTTTTTCATATTAATTTAAGATTGATATATGTTCAAATAAAAAAATGAATTAAAAAGAAGTGGTAACAGACAATGTTACGCCGTTGGAAGCCGGAACGGCACGACAAACACCACCGACACAAAGAATTCCTTCACGAGTCTTGCCGTAGCTTAACGACAATCTGGTTGTCTTGATAATATAAGAAGCCGCTATATTATAGTAGTGTATTCGCTGAGCCGACTCTGCATTGCCATAGTTCCATTGATCCCCGACAGAGAAGAACCATCTCGGGCTGATGGAATATTCTAACATGGCATAGATCCAACTGCCCAGATCATCTTTGGAATACAAATGCTGAGCTTCCAGACGAAGTGCATGTTTATTGGTGATTTTCCAGGTGAGGTCGGCAGCCACATTATGACCATGGAAAAGGCCTCCGTGACCTTGCAGTATTTCCATATTATAAATAATGTAGTTATATGCCAGAATCAGTTTCCATTTTTTATCAAATCTTCTACTTATTTCAATTCCTATATCCTGATAGAGTAAATCTTTCCCGCAGCCAAAGAAAGAAGATGAATAGCCTTCCGTACCGCTCATAGTCCCGTTTTCAACTGCCAGCAAAACGGTATCATAATTAAGAGTATGGAAACGGGAATAATTTAAAGTAATATCGGTTCCGTATTTCCCTCCCAGTTTGGATTTTTTGGGAATCTGGTAATTCAGTTGGAATTGGGCTCCTATTTGACCATTGGGCTGACTTGCATAAGAGTAATTTCCCAATAGTTGGTAGGCATATTGTCGGTTAATTGCCGGAATATAATTTATGCTCAGCAAAGAGTTGTTTTTTTCTCCTCTTTGGGAGCGAAAATCCATATTGTCGGCACGAATAAAGGAAGCAGAAACTCCCAATCCTTTTGTGGAATAGGTTGCCGAGAAAAAGAGGGCTTGTCCATCTTTATAAATATATTGATTTGTCACATTAGGATCATTAATCTTTTGTGCATACTCCGTTTCAAGCCTAAAGCCTTTATAGCCGAAATTAAACCTTGCCGCCCAGGTTGCCACATTCTGCGGAATTTTATCAGCCGGAATGGTGGCCGTAGCAGTAAGAGAATCCACATCGGGATGAATAACAAAATAATAATCCTCCGTTGATTTTTCATATTTGCTCACAAAACTGCCCCCGAAAGTGGTAGTAAATCCCTTATCTGCCATGCCCGGAATCAACTCTGCCAAGGCAATTTCTGCATCAATTCCCCTGATATAATCATTTCGTTTTGTGTAGTCGAAATCAAAATTCTTTCGTTCAATTCCCCAGACACCTTTGATAACAATCCCTTTATAAGGAGTCACTTTGATTCTGGTTCCGAGCAAGCTGTTGTCAACACCCAATTGTCTGTCTTCATAGGCACGAAAAGAGAGTCCGTTGCCGAATTGTTCATAAAAAGTTCCGGCAGTCACCTGAAGAAAATCGTTCTTATAATCTGCAAAATAATAAGTCAATCCCTGTCCCTGGTAGCCTATTTTTTCAAAATCTATCAACGGATAGGAATAGAATTCATACCGTACACCGGCAGTAATCCCGCCATTGGTATATAATAAATTCAAGAAGGTGTTAGCCCTCACTTTGCCGGCTACTTCCTCGGCTCCGATTAAAGAATCGGGGATATAGTACATTCCGTTAAAGCCGAAATCACCACTAATCTTGCCATTTCCCAAAAAAAGCTGCGCTTTAGCACTATTTAAAAAGCAAAAAGCAGCAAAGACGAACACAATAGAAATTCGTCCAAATGATAAAAAAGGTTTCATAAAGGGATTATTTATTTTCTTCAACTAATTTTTTCACAACTGCATAAATCTCTTCTTCAGAGCCCGGGGCATAAGAAGTGTGTTGCCATACAATCTCTCCTTTTCCGTTCAGGACACAAAGGAAAGGAATATCGGCAACATTCATGGCTCTCTTAAAATCCCAGTTTTGATCCAAAAGCACCTCAAAACTCCAACTTTTCCCGTTAACAAAAGGGGCTACTCGGGCAGAGGTTTTGGAATCATCAATTGATACCGCATACAACTTGACTCCGGTTTCGGTCACCCAATCATCATAAACATCCGCAATAGCCATCAATTCTGCCACACATGGTTTACACCACGTTGCCCATAAACTGATGATTACCGGTTTCCCGTCATTGGCAATATCTTTAGTATTAAAGAGTTTTCCATCCAGGGTTTTAATATCAACCGAAGGAAGCGTAGCCAACTTCTTTGACTCCTGTGTCTCCTGCGCATTCGTCATAAAGACCATGAGCAAAGCGATTACTACAAAATAGATTTTTTTCATAATTTCTTTAATTAGATTATCATTTAATTACTCATTAATACCATGCCGTTTTTTAATCAGCATGCAAAAATAACATTATTTCACTTATTCCGCTATAGAACAAAATTTTTGGTTATAAATCTATTTATCTTTAGTTCTTTCTTTTGAAAATAGCACTATTTTATACCTATTAAATTAAAACTTCTAACAAAAGAGACGTAGTTTTTACCTATTTTTGCCACAAATATCAACCATGACGCCTGAAAAACATTTCCTTCCGATTACCAAAAAAGAGATCGACCTGCTTGGCTGGGATACTCCGGATGTGATTCTGATTTCAGGAGATGCCTATGTTGACCACCCCTCTTTCGGAACGGCAGTAATTGCAAGAACTTTAGAAAAGTGCGGTCTTAAAGTAGCAATCCTTCCCCAACCCAACTGGCAGGATGACTTGCGCGATTTCCGAAAACTTGGAAAACCTAAACTCTTCTTTGGAATTAGTGCCGGCAATATGGATTCTTTGGTAAATCACTACACCGCCAACAATCGACTTCGTAGCGACGATGCCTATACTCCCGGAGGAAAAGCAGGCTTTAGACCAGATAATGCTACCGTAGTCTATACCAACATTATAAAAGAACTTTATCCGGATACACCTGTTGTTATTGGCGGAGTGGAAGCCTCCATGCGACGCTTGTCGCATTACGACTACTGGAGTGACAGGCTGAAACCCTCAATCCTGATGGACAGTCGGGCAGATTTGCTGATCTACGGAATGGGCGAGAGACCTATCAAAGATCTTGTAAAAGCCTTTTTGACAGAAGATTGGAAAAATAATTTCAAATCTTGTAATCAAATTGCCTATCTTGAAAAAGATATCCGTTCGTATCAGAATCGTGAAGATATTCTTTTTCTTCATCCATTTGAAAAAGAGTTACAAAACAAAAAATATTACGGAGAAAATTTTGTTGCCTTTGAAACCGAATCTAACAAAGTAAAACAAAGAACGCTGGTTCAACAGTATGGAGATCAGTATCTTATTATACATCCTCCCTACCCTGCCCCCACAGAGAAAGAGATGGACGAGAACGCACTCTTTGATGTTATGATGAATGCCCCCCATCCCAAATATGCAAAACGCGGAGAAATACCGGCTTATGAAATGATTAAAAACTCTATCACCATCCACAGAGGATGTTTCGGAGGTTGCAGTTTTTGTGCCATTTCAGCCCATCAGGGCAAATTCATCAGCTCCCGTTCACAGGAATCAATCTTAAAAGAGGTAACCGCATTGGCCTCAAGACCTTATTTTAAAGGACATATTACCGATTTAGGGGGACCTTCCGCCAATATGTACAAAATGTCAGGAATAAACCTAGATTTGTGCAATCGCTGTAGCAGAGTTTCCTGTATTTTTCCCTCTATCTGCAAAAATCTCAACCTTAATCACAAACCTCTTGTTAACCTCTATAAAGCAGCCGCCAAAATCCCGGGAGTTAAAAAAATCACCATTGGAAGCGGTATTCGCTACGAAATGCTGCTGACCGATAATTCTAAGGTTGACCGTGACAACGGACTTACTGAATATCTGCAGGAAATTGTCAACAATCATGTTTCCGGCCGATTGAAAGTGGCTCCCGAACACACTTCCGGCAAGGTCCTCCGAAAAATGAGAAAGCCCCCATTCGAGAAATTTCTGCGCTTCTTAGACAAGTTTAACACTCTTAACAAAAAATCGGGCAAGAATCAGCAGCTCATCCCCTACTTCATCTCTGCTCATCCCGACTGCACCTTAGACGATATGGCCGATTTGGCAGTCGAAGCAAAAAACCACCATCTGATGACCGACCAGGTACAGGCATTTACCCCAACTCCCATGACCTACTCCACTGCCCTCTATTTTCTGGGTTACGATCCCTACACAGGAGATAAAGTAAAAGTGACCAAAAATATTAAAGAAAAGAAAGATCAGCATCTTTTCTTTTTTTACAGAAACAAAGAAAACCATGAACAGCTTAAAGCGATTCTCGCTAAAATCAGAAGAAGAGACCTTTTAAGCTGATTTAGAGAAATAATAAATAGTGATCCCTAGAAAGTAATCAATTTGATTTATTTATCAAGGCAAAAGCCAAATCACCGCTTACACAAAGCTCTCCGTTTACTTTGGCCTCTGCATGAACACAGATGATCATCGCTTTTTTATTAGTCACACGCGAATAGATTTCAATTTTATCTCCCGGTCTGACATTCTTTTTAAACCTTACTTTATCAATACCGGCATAAAACGGATTACTTTTTTCAAGTTCTTTAACCATCAGCAGACAGGAAGACTGCGCCATAATTTCACAAAGGATAACTCCCGGCACAATTGGATTTCCCGGGAAATGTCCCTGCAGAAAAAACTCATCTCCTTTAACAAGATAACTACCTTTAACCAAATTGTCGCCAATGACATTGACCTCATCAACCAATAACATAGGCTCCCGATTGGGAATTAGTGATTTTAACTCTTCTTTATTCATAAGGCATTATTATATTTTTCGAAATACAATAGAACCGTTATGACCTCCAAATCCCAAAGAGTTAGATATAGCAATGGTAACATTTGCCTTTCGGGCGACATTAGGAACATAATCCAGGTCACATTCCGGATCGGCTTCCTTTAAATTGATAGTAGGCGGCACAATACCATCCCTAAGAGTCAGGGCAGTAGCCACGCCTTCAACTCCGCCGGCGGCACCGAGTAGGTGTCCCAACATGGATTTATTAGAACTTATCAATGCCTTATAGGCAATTTCGTTGCCAAAAGCCAGCTTAATAGCGGCAGTTTCCGTTTTATCGTTCAGGGGTGTTCCCGTGCCATGGGCATTTATATAGAGCAAATCATCGGCTTTAAATCCGCCTGCTTCTTCCATAGCCAGCGTAAGTGCTCTTGCAGCACAACTTCCGTCGGGTTTGGGAGCCGTATAATGATACGCATCGCAAGTATTGCCATATCCGCAAATTTCCGCATAGATTTTAGCCCCTCTTGCTTTGGCATGTTCATATTCTTCCAAAATCATGATGCCGGCACCTTCACCCAAAACAAAGCCCTGACGGCGTTTATCGAAGGGAAGCGATGCATTTTGGGGATCATTATTGCGGTCGAGTGCCTTAGAATTGGCAAAACCGCCAATTGCCACCCATTTGAAGCCGCAATATTAGAAATCATCAAGGGGATAAAAAGTGGAGAGATCCACTGAACCCCTTCTCTGTCGGACTTAACACTTTCATCATAGAGTGTATGAATACCGCCGATTCCGGAGCCGATATAGACGCCCAGTTTTTCCGGAGCAATAGATAGTTTACTGTCGGCCATTGCTTCATTGGCAGCCGCCAGTGCATATTGAGAAAAAAGGTCTGTTCTTCTAATAGAAGCAGCATCAAGACCATGATTTTTAGGGTCGAAATTTTTAACTTCACCGGCAATTTTAACCGGCAGTTTGTCAGCGGGAATAGATTTGATAAAGTCAATACCGTTCACGCCATTTTGTAAATTGTTCCAGAAAGTGGAAACATCATTTCCGATAGGGGAAATAATTCCAACTCCTGTAATGACAACTCTTCTCATAATTATTATTTTTGTTAATAAAGTAATTGATGACTGTTTTTTAATAAATTTTCTGCCTGAGAGATCATTCCTTCGATGATCTCCTTAGCCGGTTGGATTTTGGTGACAAGTCCCGCGCACTGACCGGCCATAAAGCATCCCTCTGTTTCATTTCCTTCCTGAGCGGCTTTGCGAAGTGCTCCTGCGCCGAAGCGTTCTATTTCTTCATCAGAGATTGTAGGATTATATTCCATTTCGCCAAATTTTTTAGAAAAGAGGTTTTTCAGCGAACGCACCGGGTGTCCCAATCTTTTACCGGTAACCAGTGTATCGGTATCGCGGGCATTAATAATTTTATTTTTATAATTTTCATGAATCATACATTCTGCAGCTGTCAGGAAACGGGTTCCGCACTGTACGCCTGAAGCTCCGAGCATCAAGGCGGCAGCCAATCCCCTGCCATCGGCAATTCCGCCGGCGGCAATAACCGGAATAGAAACTGCATCCACCACTTGAGGAACCAGCGACATGGTCGTCATTTCGCCCACATGGCCACCCGACTCACCCCCTTCAGCAATAACGGCACAGGCACCCATTTTTTCAACACGTTGTGCAATGGCTGTCGAAGGAACCACAGGAATAACCTTAATACCCGCAGCAATCCAATCCTTTATATACTTTGAAGGCATTCCTGCTCCGGTAGTAACAACCGGTACTTTCTCTTCTAAAACAACTTGAGCCACTTCATCAGCGAAGGGGCTCATCAGCATAATATTAACACCAAAAGGAGCTTTAGTCATGGTTCTGCATTTCCGAATCTGCTCCAGAAGATAGTCGGCATTGGCATTCATTGCTGAAATTATTCCCAATCCCCCTGCATTTGAGACGGCGGCTGCAAGATTTGCCTCCGACACCCATGCCATTCCTCCCTGAAAAATAGGATATTCTATTCCTATCATTTTACAAACTTCACTCTTAATCATAATTATTAGTTCTATATTAGTTTACATAATAAAAAAAATCATTCCCTTACCACTGAATAATGCAGGCTCCGGAAGTAAATCCGGCACCAAAAGCACTCAACAGCAAATAATCACCTTTGTGCAACTGATTATTACAATTCATCTCATCCAACAAAATCGGGATACTTGCAGAAGAAGTATTTCCGTATTTTTCAATATTGTGAGGGAATTTCTCCTCGGTTTGTTTAAAATAATCCTTAATGGAATCCAGGATTCTCATATTGGCCTGATGAAGTAAAAAGTAAGAAATATCATTTTCATCAAGTTCAGCTTTTGCCAAAACAGTTTTAATATCTGAAATGGAGGATGAAACGGCCAGTTTAAAGACATCCTTTCCATTCATCACCAAAGGCATATCACCGTCAGACTGTCTGACGTATGGATTAAATTCCATTTTTCTTTGGTAATATAAAGCATCCACTTTACATTGAGTAGTCAGTAAGAGAGATTTAAGATTATCTCCCTTGGAAACCACAACTGCAGCGGCGCCATCTCCAAATAGCACACAAGTATTACGTTCACTCCAGTTTACCAAACGGGTAGGCTGTTCAGCACAAACGATTAAAACATTTTCAGCACGCCCAGTTTCAAGATATGCCGAGGCGATATCCAGCGCGTAAATAAATCCCGAGCAAGCCCCGTTCAGGTCTATGCAGGGACAGGTAGCATCAATTCCGCCCTGGATGATACAACTCAGGGCAGGTGTAACATAATTATTTATTACATTAGAGCAAAGAATAAAATCAAGGTCAGTCGCTGCAATTCCCGCATTATCGAGTGCTTTTTGTGATGCGGTAACGGCAAGGTCTTTAAGGGTTTCATTGGTAATAATCCTTCTTTGTTTAATCCCTGTACGGGTAGTAATCCAATCGTCACTGGTATCCAAAAACTGAGATAACATGTCGTTGGTTACTGACATTGAAGGCATTGCACTTCCGGTTCCAATAATTTTCATAAGCTAATTGTTAATCAATTTAATAATATAAGATTAAACTTTATCTGCCAAACTTTTAGAATTAACTTCAAAAAAATGGTGTAAATTTCGAATTGCATTCATAAAAGTAGGCTTATCTTCTTCTTTTAATTGACTCAAAATTGAACGGATCATTCTAATATGGAAATATTCATGCGCAATATCAAACTTCTTTCCCAGAGGAGTTAACACAACCCTGACAACTCTTCTGTCTTCTTTATCAATAGTTTTCCGCAACAGCCCTTTTTTCTCCAGTTTGTTAGTAGCCACCGTAACCGAAGGCATCGTAATATCCAATGATTTTGCTATTTCACGGATCGATACACCTTCTTCTCCACGCCCTATTGCTTCCAGCACATGCAGTTCACTAATACTTAAATCAACATTTTTAACCCCTTTCAACCGATTCTTTTCAATCTGATTCACTAAATTAAAAGAATCTACCAACAAATCACTCAACTCCTTTGAATAGTTATCTTCCATATTTTTCTGTTATCCAGTTTTTTGCGATTCAAATTAATTAGATAGTCTAACTAATTTAACGCCGGCAAAAGTACAAAAAAAACAATAGAAAGAATGTTTTTCTTAAAAAAAGTTAACGATAAAACGTAACAAACTGAAATTCAAATTGAAAAAATTTAATTCACTTTTTTCGAAATGTGAAAAAAACTTAAAATCAGCTCAGCTCCAACATTCTCAAAATAGGTTTTCTGGCTGCTGTCATAGTCTCTTCGTCCAGAAGTAACTCGGGTTGCTCCGTCAATAAAGCCTGATAAATACCCTCTAAAGTATTGTATTTCATATAATCACAGTCGTTACAGTTGCAGGTTTCAGAACTATTGACCACATAAAAAATGATATTAGGATTATTTTTTTGCATTTCATAGAGGATTCCGGTTTCAGTAGCCACAATATATGAGGGGTGTTTATCTTTAGCAACAAAATTGATCATAGCCGTTGTAGAGCCAACAAAATCCGCCAATGCAAGCACTGTTCCCTGACATTCGGGATGCGCAAGCACTTTGGCATCGGGATAACGCTGTTTGAGATTAAAAACAAATTCTGCAGTAAGGCGGTCGTGCACGTGACAAGCGCCATCCCAAAGCACCATCTTTCGATTAAGTTCTTTGTTGATATAGGCTCCCAGGTTGCGGTCCGGGGCAAAAACGATCTTTGCCTCTTCCGGCAAGGAGTTGACTATTTTGAGCGCATTACCGGAAGTGACGATAATATCCGACAAAGCTTTAACTTTTGCCGAACAGTTGATATAACTCAGCACAAGATAATCCGGATAGTGTTTCAGAAAATCAGCAAACTCATCAGCGGGACAACTATCGGCGAGGGAACAGCCGGCAGCAAGGTCGGGAATGAGAACCTTTTTCCCCGGATTCAATATCTTAGCAGTTTCAGCCATAAAGTGTACTCCGGCAAATAAAATAATGTCGGCATTGGCAGAAGCTGCCTTTTGAGAAAGCCCAAGACTGTCGCCCACATAATCAGCCACATCCTGCACTTCCCAAAATTATGGCATTCTTTTTTTTCTTTAATTCTTCAATCTTATTTTTCATCATTCGGAATACAATAATTGGGCGTAAACATTATTTTTTCAGATGCTCAAACATTTTTTGTTCCACCAGTTCACAGATAATATGACCTATTAATATATGAACTTCCTGAATTCTGGGAATATCACTGGAAGGGACATTTAAACAATAGTCGGAATTTTCTTTCATTCGCCCACCGGTAGCACCTGTCAGAGATACTGTCGTGATTCCCATCTCTTTAGCAACCTCATAGGCACGCAAAATATTAAAAGAATTTCCGGAAGTAGAGATTCCTAACAAAACATCTCCTTTCTTTCCGATACCGGACAGCAGTCGTGAATATACCTGATCAAAGCCATAATCATTGCCCACAGCAGTCATATAGGAAGTATTGCAATGAAGAGCTTCGGCATTCAGTGCCGGGCGGTTAAAATAAAAACGCCCTGACAATTCTGCTGCCAAATGCTGGGCATCAGCCGCGCTTCCCCCATTGCCGCAAAAATGAATCTTACCGCCATTTTTTAAAGAAGAAACTATGACATCAACAATTTTATCAATATCGTGAATAAAAACTTCATCTTCCAAGATAGCTTTCTTGATTGCGATACTTTGCTCAATAACTTCTTTTATTCTCATAACATCACTTTTAAAGGGACAAAAATAGCGAAAAAATCAATTAGATTCGCTTTACTAAGAAA
>JAGVVH010000444.1:0-15241 GCA_019135895.1 Bacteroidota bacterium
TTTAACGATGTAAGCCAGCCTAATTTGATGAAAAGTGTATTGAGGAATTACCATAGTGATTGTTTATTGCTTGTTTATTCATTCTTGGCACTGAACCTGGGGAATTGGCTTGGATGGAATGACGTAAGATTAGGGATTCCTCTTATTATAAAGTACGTCCTATTTATTTTTGCTCTTGTAGTCTTGATTTTTTGTAGATTATCAAAACCTTCGAAACTTAAGGGGATAACTTTAATTAATGCAATAATAATTTTATTTGTTCTCTGGTCGTCAGTTTTAATAGTTACCTCAATTCTAGGATTTGACAGTCTTATGGACATACAACGTAGTCTAGCTGATAGGTACTTTTTTATTCCATATATTCTACCCTTACTGCTTCTTTTTACCAAATTCGACTTAGATTTTTTCGGGATACTGTTTAAATATTCTTACCTTTTTCTATTTCCTGCTATTTTATTGCAGATGTATTCAATTCTCTTCAATTTTTCACCAATGGATTGGTATCAGCAAATCGAAGGTATAAATATTTTCTCCACTGGGGCCGGTTTCCTTCTGCTTGTGGCTCACATCTCGAAAAACAAATCGGTTTCAATTATATCCATTATCTATTATTTGTTGCTACTTGTCTTGGTCATAGCATATGGAAGACGAAGTTTGGTGATGACAAGCATATTGTATTTACTATGTATGGTAATTCTGAGAATATGGAGTCCATTCTTGAAGATATTCAATAGAATTCGTATTTATCTTATTGGCTTACTAATCGTATTTATAGTTATTCTTTTTGGACATTTCATAACGACGACCTATGCATTTGAAAGGGGTTTTAATAGAAGCGCATTTGAAGAATCGAGAGGGGTAGTGTTCGAAGATTTTAATAATGATTTTACATCAAATAATGATTGGATTTTCGGACGTGGACTTGAGGGAAGGGTGTATCGTTCAATTCATAGTGAAGGTTCATCTGAAACAATTGAGAATGGTTTTCTGACGATACTTCTCAGAGGAGGACTTTTGTATTTAGTGCCATTTATTTTAATCTTATTGCGTGCTAGTTATCTTGGATTATTCTGTAGCCGGAATGACTTAGCTAAAGCTTTGGGTTGCATAATTTTAATTCATTTTCTTGGGATGTTTGCTTTTAATTTGCCTGATTACTCAGGACAATACATATTGGTTTGGATTTCTGTCTCAGTATGTTATTCCCCAGAGATTATTAAATTGAGCAATATGGACTTGTATAAAGCACTAAACTCAATATAAAACAATACGTTATATTAGTGATGTTTATTTTTTTCTATCATGTCAAAATCAAAATTAAAAGTTTTATGGTTTACAAATACTCCTGCAAATGGGATTGAGGTCTTAGAAGGTTCAAAAGTTACTGGGAGTTGGCTCAGCTCTCTGGATAGGGCAATTCGGGATAAAGTAGAACTCACAGTAGCATTTTATTATGCCAGATTTGTTGAACCATTTCAGAATAATGGTGTGAATTATTATCCAATTTGCAAGAAAAACTGGCGATTAAATATTATCAAGAAACATCTTTTCAATAGATTGGTGGAAAAAGAGGAGTTAAGAATCTATCTGGATATAATAGGCGCAGTTCAGCCTGATATAATTCATATACATGGAACTGAAAATCCGTTCGGTAGTATTATTTATGTAACCGATTTACCTGTTGTTATTAGTATACAAGGCATTTGCTCCGTCATTAAACATAAATACTTCAGCGGAATCGAAAAAAATTTTGCTAATAGAAAGAGATGTGATTTATGGCCGCCATACAACTTTCTCTTTAATAAATCCTATACCCAAATTTACAGCTATTTTATAACTCCTTCGGCTATGCGTGAAACAAAGTATCTTAGGCAATGTAAGTACATCATAGGAAGAACTGATTGGGATAGGCGAATTACAAGAATACTCGCACCTGAAAGTAAATATTTCCATAATGATGAAATTCTCAGAGAGACTTTTTATGAAAAGCAATGGGGAAAGCCAAACAATAAAAAAATAATAATTCACACGACTTGTAGCGATGCTTTTTATAAAGGATTTGAAACTATTTGCTACACAATTTCAATATTGCAGACTAATGGTTGGAATATAGAATGGAGAGTTGCGGGTTTAGGGACAGAAAGTCTCTTAAATATAATTACGAAGCAGAGAATGTCAGAGTCATATCCAAAAAAGGGGCTTGAATTACTGGGAGGTCTAAATGAAGAAGATTTGGTTCAAAAGATGCTTGAAGCTGACATCTATGTTATGCCCTCTCACATTGAGAACAGTTCTAACAGCTTATGCGAAGCAATGATACTAGGTATGCCTTGTATAGCGACTTATGCAGGAGGCACTTCCTCCCTAATAAAGGATAAGGAGGAAGGACTTTTAATTCAGGATGGAGATCCATGGTCTATGGCTGGTGCAATTCATGAGCTTTTATCTAACGAAATTGAAGCTATCGAATTTGGCAAAAGAGCAAGGGAAAGAGCTTTAATTCGCCACGATAAAGAAAGGATAGTTTCGGAGCTCTTGGCAATCTATAAGATAGTATCACGACAGTCCGATTAAGAATTCCAAAAGGACAAAATGGCAGTTTACGACCACAGATGCCAGAGTGAAATTACCCGAATTATATCTGTCAATTCAGAGTAGACATAGCACAAGTGAGATAGTATATGAAAATAATGTATATAGGAAGGTTTAATCCATTCTTTGAAAACTCTGCGGGAGCAAATAGGCTAAGGGCATTAATTGAAGGATTATCAGACCTTGGAGTTAACATCTGTCTTAAGATTACAAATGGGTATCATTCAAAAACAGAAGCTGCCAAATTTGGTTCTGAGGGGAAATTGGGGGAGATAAGCTATTTCTACCATTGCAAGCTTATTCATGATAAATTATGGCAGAGAAGAATAAACAAATTTCTATTTCTACCAATAATCTACCCTTTATTATTAAGAATTATTAAAAAGGATATTGAAAAGGAGCATAACATTATTGTATGGACAGAATGTAACCATAGTTTCTTTAAGCTCGTTGTTAAACTAAAAAAATGTAATCCAGATATAAAGAGTTTCCTCGAAGTAAATGAATTCTTCGATGTTCATAGGTTCAAAAAAGGAAGACTATTCCACAAGTGGGAGGGAGAGAAGCGGGCAAATTATTTTATAAGGAAGGGATATTATGCATACGACGGAATTGCCCTTATGACAAAAACATTGATGAAACAATTTATGGAATTTCCTCAACCTGGCCCAATGCTTTTACATTTACCTATGACTGTAGATTTTGAACGATTTAAGGGATTCCGAAATACTTGCATTGACTTTGATAAACCATATATTGCTTTTATTGGAGTAATGGATGATCAAAAAGAAGGGATAAATATCCTAATTCAAGCATTTGCACAGGTGGCGGATGAGTTTCCAATGTGTAAATTGTATTTGGTTGGTAGCTGGAACTATGATACCCCAGCTCACCTGAGATTGATAAGTGAATTGAAATTGAATGACCGTGTTTTTTGGAAAGGTGAATATCCTCGGGATGACATACCATCAATTCTTGTAAATGCTTGTCTGTTGGTGTTACCAAGGCCTAACTCAAAGCAAGCTCAAGGAGGTTTCCCTACAAAGCTTGGTGAGTATCTTGCCACAGGAAATCCGGTTTGTGCTACCAGAGTTGGCGAAATACCTAACTATCTTGTTGACGGAGAATCGGTGTTCTTTGCTGAACCTGACTCAGTAAAATCTCTAGCATCGTCAATTAGGCGTGCACTGAGCAATCCGAAAACCGCCATCCATGTAGGATTAAATGGTCGTAAGGTTGCTGAAAAATTTTTCAACAAAGACAAACAAGCCTTGGCATTAAATGACTTTTTTAAAGTCATGTCTGACGAAAAGAAGATGTTTAAAAATCCGATTAGTATTGGAATAAATCATTAAGGGGAGCAAGTTTTACATAAAAATGTCAAAAGAATTTGATGGCAAGAAACTGTAATCCATAGTTTCCCAAAAACACTATCATGCAGAATATTAAGTGAATATGATTTAAACTATGGCTCATGAAGGCTATTAATTTAATAAGGAGAAATATTGCTAATATCCCTGGTTGGGTGTCTGATCGAAAGATTATTGTCTTTGAATCTGATGACTGGGGCAGTATTCGTATGCCATCAAAGAGAACATTTAATAAACTTAATGCTCTTGGTTTGGATTTGGAGTCTGAAGGCTATGCCAGATATAACCTTTATGATACTTTAGCCAACAAAGATGACTTGCAATGCTTGTTTGAAGTTCTTGATGAATTCAAGGATATTAATGGTAATCCTTGCATATTTACAGCGGTCAGTGTTGTTGCGAATCCTGATTTTAAGAAAATCGAGGAGAATGATTATATGAATTATTATTATGAACCTTTCACAAAGACATTAGAAGCATATTACCCAGGCCAAAATGTATTTGAAATGTGGCAATTGGGTATAAGCAAAAAAGTCTTCTTTCCTCAATTTCACGGGAGAGAGCATCTGAACATTTCAGCTTGGATGGATGCTTTGAGATTAAATCACCAACATACAAGACAAGCTTTTGATTTTGGTTTTTGGGGCTTTGTTCCAGATAAATCTACTCGATTTAGTGTTGAAAACCAAGCAGCTTTTGCTGTTTATGGTATAAATGACATTTCTATTCATAGAGAAATCCTAAACGAAGGACTTGCTTTGTTTAAACAATTGTTTGGTTATTCCGCAAAGTATTTTGTGCCACCTAATGGGCCTTTTAATAATGCCCTTAATGAAACCTTGTGGGCTAATGGCATTAGATTGCGCTCGACGGCAAAAATTCAAAATGAAAGTGTTGGTAATCATAAAATCAGGAAAAATATATGTTGGCTAGGCAAAAAAGATAGTAGCGGAATAAGGTACATTACCCGAAATTGTTTTTTTGAACCGAGTCAACCAGGAATGGATTGGATTGATAGTTGTTTGAATGATATAAAGATTGCATTCAGATGGAGAAAACCGGCGATTATTAGTTCGCATAGAGTTAACTATATTGGAGTTCATGATAAAAAAAATAGAGACAATTCGCTTCTGCTTTTAAGAGACCTATTGGCCTTGATCAAAAAGGAATGGCCAGATTGTGAATTTTATAGTACGGATCATCTGGAGCAACTGATGGAGCGAAATTAGAAAACTATGTGTGGAATTGCAGGATATGTTGATTTTACAGCAAGAACGAACCGTGAGACCATCTTGCATATGATTGAGGAACTTCGTCACAGGGGGCCTGATGACATGGGTTATGAGCATAAATACTATCCACATTCATGTGTCGGAATGGGGCAGTGTAGACTTTCAATAATAGACTTAAGCCCTGCTGGTCGCCAACCGATGAGACATGAAAAGCTGACAATTATCTTCAATGGAGAGATCTACAACTACAGGGAGTTAAGAAAGTCACTTGAAAAAGAAGGCCACAAATTTGAATCACACTCAGACACGGAGGTTATTCTTCATTGCTATGAAAAATGGGGGCCAGAGTTTGTGAAAAAGCTTATAGGGATGTTTGTTATTGTACTAATGGATGAGCAAATTAATGAACTATTCATTTTCAGAGATCGAGGTGGTGTAAAGCCACTTTTTTATTATTGGGATTCATACCAACTCATTTTTGCTTCAGAATTAAAGGCTTTATTTGCTCATCCCTCTTTTAGGAAAGAAATTGACATGAGTGCCTTATCCTTGTATTTTGATTTTGGATATATACCTGCACCTTACTCAATATTTAAGAATACTTATAAACTTGAAGCAGGTCATTATCTTGCGCTGAATATTAATGATGGGGACTTTTCAATAGTACGATACTGGAGTATTGATGAATATTACAGGAAAGAGAAATTAAAATGTAGTTTTTTTGAGGCAAAAGAGCAATTGTTAGAAATAATTAAGTCAGCATGCAATTATAGACTCGTAGCGGATGTTCCTGTTGGAGTATTTCTAAGCGGAGGCTATGACAGTTCATTGGTAACGGCTGTTCTTCAGCGAGAACGAAGAGAAAGGTTAAAAACCTTTACGATTGGATTTGAGGTGGGTAATAACGAGGCACCTCATGCAAAAAGAATTGCTGAGTTTTTAGGTACTGATCATACTGAATATGTTTGTACTGTAAAGGAAACACAGGATATAATTACTGATTTAGCTTACTTTTATGATGAGCCATTTGCTGATAGTTCGGCGATACCTACTATTCTTGTCAGCAGGGTTGCTCGAAACAGTGTAAAAGTTGCGTTGTCTGCAGATGCAGGCGATGAGCTTTTTGCAGGATATGTAAGTTATGAAAAAATTGCGAGAATTATTAGATATCTTAATCTTCTACCAAGGAATTTAATTCAATTTATTAATCCATCGTTGAAATATATTATTGGCATTCTACCTTTAAATGTAGAACTAAAGCATAAACTGGAAAGTGTTGTATATTCAGCGAATGAGGATCAAGTGAAACAGTTATTGAGATTGGGACGCTTCGCTTCAAGCCTCCCACGCTTATATGAGGAAAATTTATTTCTATCAAGTATTAATAAGTACTCCACAATTTATGATAATGATTTTTCCGGTTTTTCATCTCCTCTCGAAATATTTTTAGCTATTGATTATGAGTTATACCTTCAGAATGATATTCTAACCAAGGTTGATCGTGCTTCGATGTCAGTCTCATTGGAGAGCAGGGAACCACTCGTTGATCATAGACTTGCAGAATTCGCAGCTCAACTGCCCCTTGATTATAAATACAGTGGCAAAGGAGGTAAAATTATCCTTAAAGATATTGCACATGATTATATGCCTAAAGACCTGCTTAATCGACGGAAACTAGGGTTTACTTTACCTATATATGAGTGGCTCAGGGGTGATTTATCATATCTAATCGATGAATATCTAAATGAAAGATCTCTTAGGGAAACAGGTTTCTTTAATGCTAGTTTTGTGCTACAGATTGTTAAGCAGTTTAGGATGAATAAATTGTATTATAAACCCTTAATCTGGAAATTGTTAATCTTTCAGATGTGGTATTTTAAGTGGATTAAGTAAAATATCAACACAGTTCAAAAAGGTGCCGAAGATGAATTTACAAAAAAGCGCATAAACCTTAAGCATCACTATTAAAACAATGACTTTGAAAATATTCATAGATTTATCAATTAGATCATTGGAATGTTTCAACCTATTAGTGGCCACTAAGAAATAAAGCACAATTGAGTTTG
Organism: Bacteroidota bacterium; assembly: GCA_019135895.1. Lineage (GTDB taxonomy): Bacteria > Bacteroidota > Bacteroidia > Bacteroidales > WCHB1-69 > JAGVVH01. Next base: position 7,261 of record JAGVVH010000444.1, read on the forward strand.
TCAAATTTCAGTCATATTCCCTACCGTCTCAGTTTTATCATAGAGTTCCTAGATCGGAGTTTGATTAAAAAGCAGCATGCTAGGTTGTAAATAGGGAAAAATGGTTCCATTGCTTGACAGAGGACATGCGGGGCGAAATACCATTATTGGGGCAGAGATCATGATGTCAGGTACTGGCAAAGATAAAATAGTCTATGAAGAACAACGGAGCAGGATCAAATCAGGGGATGAAGTGCGGCAATCGAACTACTAACTGGGCACCTCAAGAGCGATTACAGATTAATAAGAGATTACCTCAAGGGAGTTGAAGGTGATATGATTAATTCAATCATGTCAGCAGTTGCCTTCATTATGATGGAAAGACTATAGCAGATCCGGGATGCGATTTATTCTGTTCTGGATTTTCTGACTGCTAACTGGTCGATAAAATATTCCACTGTACAGAATTATTAAAAACGAAACTTGTTTAGCTTCAATCAAATAGTCAAAATAGAGAATCAAGCAGATTAATAATATGGTGAAATCAGGGAAAAGTGTTTGTTTTGTAATACCTTCACTTCAAGCTGGTGGCATGGAGAGGGTGATGTGTGAGTTGGCGAATTTTATTTCTACTCAAGAAAATATTACACTCCATATGGTACTTTACGGGAGAGATCCTTCTATTTTTTTCCCTCTCCATTCCGCTATTCAGTTGCACAGTCCAAACTATTCTTACAGGGAAAGTTTAAGACTATTATATGCTGCTAGATCTCTTTTGTTTTTGAGACAACAAATAAGGCATATACAGCCAGACACCATATTAAGCTTTGGAGAGTATTGGAACAGTTTGGTGCTACTCGCATTATTCGGAGTGAATTATCCGGTTTACATTTCAGACAGGTGTAAGCCTGATAAGAAATTCAGCAAGTTTCACACTTTACTTAGAAGATGGTTATATCCTAGAGCTGCAGGCATAATTGCACAAACCAGTTTAGCACGAGATATATATGCTGAGCAATTCAGACATAGCAGAATAGCTGTTATTGGTAATCCAATAAGGAAATTATTAAGAACAATTGATATTCAACAAGAGAATCTAGTGTTGACTGTTGGAAGGCTTATTCAAACAAAACATCATAATCGACTTATAAAAGTTTTTTCACAACTAGATGCAAACGATTGGAAACTTATAATCATTGGCGGCAATGCATTGAAGCAAAACAATTCTTCATTATTACATAAATTATTAGAGGATTTAGGGTTAAAAGACAAGGTTATACTCATTGGAGAATGTAATGAGGTTGATGATTATTATTATAAAAGCAAAGTCTTTGCTTTTACAAGTAGCTCAGAAGGTTTTCCAAATGTTATTGGCGAGGCTTTGTCTGCTGGTCTACCGGTTGTATCATATGATTGCATTGCGGGCCCGTCGGAGATGATTTCTGATGGTAAAAATGGATTCTTGGTCCCTGTCTTTGAAGATGAACTGTTTTTGAAAAGACTGCAGTTATTGATTGATGATGAAGAATTAAGAAAAAAGATGTCTGCAATCGCCACAGCTAGTGTCGAGAAGTATTCAGTTGAAAAAATAGGTAAACAGTATCTCGATTTTATTCTTTCATGAGAGTTCTTCAGATAAATACTACAGTTAATTCCGGCAGTCATGGCAGAATTGCAGAACAGATTGGCTTAGCATTAATAGAAGCGGGTCATGAGAGCTATATTGCAGCAGCATATACAGCAAGACCAAGCCGGAGTCAGATAATAAAAACCGGGTTTGATATTGACAGAACACTACATGGACTTCAGACTCGGATATTTGACAGACACGGATTCGGATCAGGAGCTTCAACACGTAAGCTTATTAATCATATCAAAGATATCGATCCCGATATCATACATCTTCATAACATCCATGGCTATTATTTAAACATCAGATATCTGTTCGATTATTTGGGATTAGCTAATAAACCAGTAGTCTGGACTTTCCACGACTGCTGGCCGTTTACAGGTCATTGCAGTTATTTTGACGCTGTTAATTGTTTTAAATGGAAGACGGGTTGCTACAGTTGCCCTAATAAACATGGCTACCCCAGATCATATTTCTTTGATAATTCCCGAAAAAACTACAGGGATAAGAAAGAATTGTTTACCTCCGTTCCCTGTGTGATGCTTGTTGCACCATCACAGTGGATGGCTCGGCATCTTGGCAACTCATTCTTGAAGGATAATGAAATTATGGTTATCCATAACGGAATAGATATCGATAACTTCAAGCCAGCAAACAGTGATTTCCTTAAAGAAAAATACAAAATAAAAGGCAAGTATATTCTTGGTGTGGCCAATATCTGGGATAAAAGGAAAGGCCTTGACGATCTCATAAAATTGAGTTCAATGATTCAGTCTGAGTTACAGATTGTCCTTGTAGGCCTCAATCGAAACCAGGCAGGAATGCTTCCTGATGGCATCAAATCGATATCAAGAACAGAGAATATCGATGAACTTGCTGCAATTTATTCGGGTGCTCATGCGTTTGTCAATCCAACTTATGTAGACAACTTCCCGACTACTAATATTGAAGCACTTGCATGTGGTACTCCAGTAATAACATATAATACCGGCGGCAGCCCGGAAGCAATTGATGAAAACACAGGTATTGCTGTCAATAGGGGAGACATCGGGGGATTGATTAGTGCCGTTAAGGAAGTCCTTGAAAATGGTAAAAATCACTATACCCATGCTTGTCGTGAGAGAGCGGTGAGACTGTATGATAAGAATGACAGGTTTGCCGATTACATTTCACTCTACAGAAATCTTGTTAAGAGAACATAGAACAATTTGCATTGAAAAAGATTATTTTAATAAACCAGGATTCGGGCTACCTGATGGTTGATCTGGCTAATGCCCTGATTGAAAGAAATGCAGAGGTAGAACTTATTGCAGGCAGACTTGTGGTAAGAGGAACGCCTTTATCGAGTAAGGCTAAATTTCGAAGAATAACCAAATATAAAAGAAACAGTGATTTCTTACGGTTACTAACCTGGTGCGTTGGCTTTCTACAAATCTTATTTATAGTTAAAACTAAACATAAAAATGGACATTTGTTGATCGTTTCAAATCCACCGCTGGCAACACTTCTGCCATTGTTTTGTAGAAATAGCTTCACATTCTTCATTTTTGATGTTTATCCTGATGCACTTAGGCAAATGAATATCGTATCGCGACAATCTGTCTTGTATAAAATATGGGAGAAAGCCAACAGAAAGACTTTTCAACGAGCTGTTCATATATTCACATTAACAGACACAATGGCAGAACTGTTAAATCATTATTGTCCCCCAAGGGAGATTAAAACTATTTCTGCATGGAGTGATAATGAGTTCTTCAGATCGATCCCCAAAGCCAATAATCCCTTTATTATAGAACACAAGTTACAAAACAAGTTCATAGTTCTGTATTCAGGCAATTTGGGTGCTACGCATGATACAATTGTCATTCCTCATATAGCCTTAGAAGTGAAGTCTCATAAAGTACTCTTTCTGATAATTGGAGAAGGTGATCAAAAAAAACATCTGGTTGAGGAAATCAAGAAATTACGAATAACCAATTTAATAATGCTGCCTTATCAACCGGTTGATATGATTCCATACTCTTTTGCATCCGCGGATATAGCTATTGTCAGTCTCAGTAGCAAAGCCTCATCACTCAGCATTCCCAGCAAAACCTTTAATTTCATGTCAGCAGGCCTCCCACTACTGTGCATTGCGGGTGAAGAGTCTGAGCTTAATAATATAGTTAATAAATACAAAAACGGCAAATGTTTCAGCCATAAAAAGGTAGCTGAGATGGCTGCATTTATAGATAAAGTTGCTGAAAATGAAGATATTTTATCTGCTTATAGTAGAAACTCCCTGAAAGCTTCAGCCGATTTTACATCCAGGAATGCAAACACTATTGCCGAGGAAGTAATAAAAGCAACATCAAATTGAAGTCACGATTATACAGTAAGATAGTTAAGCGCGCACTGGATTTACTTGTTTCAGCAACTGGTCTTGTAGCCGGACTTCCGGTATTGGTTTTTCTATTACTTATCCTTACTATTACAAACAAAGGTGCCGTCTTCTTTAGACAAACGCGGGCCGGGTTGGGAGGAAAACTTTTCAGACTACTGAAGTTTAAGACAATGAATGACCGGAAGGATGATACTGGACGACTGCTTCCTGACAATGAACGACTGACCCGCTTTGGGAGGTATGTGCGCTCTCTCTCCCTTGATGAACTTCCACAACTGATTAATGTCATTAAAGGAGACATGAGTCTGGTTGGTCCCCGCCCTTTGCTGCCTGAATACCTGCCTCTTTACAATGAGCGACAGGCACGTCGCCATGAGGTGCAACCAGGGATTACCGGCCTGGCTCAGATAAATGGGCGCAATTCCTTGTCGTGGGAGGAGAAGTTCGAACTGGATATCTGGTATGTTGATAATATGTCGTTCTGGCTTGACCTTAAAATCCTGTTTCAGACTGTGATTAAGGTGCTTATCCGCGAAGGAATAAACTCAGAAGATACAGTCACTATGGAAAGATTCAGAGGAAGCCATGATTCGCTGGATACCTGAAGACTATACTCTGATCTGTGTTAATAAACTCAATTCTAAATCTAATAACTTACAATACTATGGAAGAAAAACTTATTGAAGCATTGGCTGAAGCACTTGAAATGGATAGAAGTACAATCAAGCCGGATGGAGTATTTCGCGATTATGAGAATTATAGTTCCCTTACGGAGTTATCTGTACTAGCAATGCTTGACAGTGAGTTCGGGATTGAAATTGAGATGAAGGAGTTCGACAGTTTGAAAACTGTAGCTGATCTGGTTAGACTCATCACAGACAAACAAAAATCATGAGCCTGTTATCATTTAACAATGTTGGGATATCTGGCCTTGCCGCGGCGGTGCCTCAGAAGATTATTAACAACTATGAGCATGATCCTTATTTCAACAAGGATGATATACAGGAGGTCATTGACAAGATTGGTGTCAGAGAACGCAGATTCGCTGATGATAACACTTGCTCGTCAGACCTCTGCTTTGCGGCTGCCGAAAAGCTCATAAACGAAATGAATATTGACAGGAATGAGATAGATCTTCTGCTATTCATTTCACAGACTCCTGATTATCGTATGCCGGCTACATCGGTTCTATTGCAGAATAGACTTCAACTATCAACATCCACTATCACTTTTGACATTAGTCTTGGCTGCTCGGCATTTCTTTATGGGCTTAGTGTTGCCTACTCCATGCTTACAGCAGGAGGTATACGGAAAGCTCTTGTGCTGGATGGAGAGACACGCTCAAAGGTTTATTCACAGAAGGACCGTAAGACGGCTTTCCTTTTCGGCGATGGTGGAGTGGCTGCACTTGTTGAAAGAGGGGAGCAATACTCCTCAAGTTGGTTTTCTCTAAATTCCGATGGATCCAGGGAGTCTTTAATAAAAATACCCGCCGGCGGTTACCGCAAGATGAGTTCCTGCGAGACTGTTACTGAGAAGGTTGTCGATGAACACGGGAATATCCGTTCAGAAGAACAAGGTTACATGAATGGGGCGGATGTGTTTAACTTCGTTATCCGTGAGGTGCCACGTGACTTTGACCGGCTAATCGGATTTGCCGGTGTTGAAAAAAACTCAATAGATTACTTTGTCTTCCATCAGGCCAACAGCTATATAAATGGTTTCCTCGCCAGGAAGCTTAGATTGCCCGAAGAAAGGATCCCGACAACAATTCACAAATATGGCAATACATCATCAGTCTCCATACCTCTCACAATTGTCTCGGAACTAAGTGGAAAGCTCAACGATCAGAAGCGTATTCTTTTAAGCGGTTTTGGCGTTGGACTGACATGGGGTACAGCAATAATACATTTGAATGATTGCTTCATAGGAGATATTGTCGAGGTGTAGCCTTTAACTTTCAAAAGTTGTTTATATAATTGCAGAAACAGTGTGAATTCTAACAACGTGTGCAATAGTAATATTTGAATAATATGTCTGAATCTATATTCTCACTGAAGGACAAATTTATCCTTATTACCGGGGCTTCTTCGGGTATTGGAAGACAATGTGCCATAACCTTCAGCGAGTATGGTGCTCGAGTTGCACTTTTTGGTAGAGACCAGAACAGGCTGGAGGAAACCCTGGGTATGATGAAACAGCCTTCAGATCACGTGATTTGTTCTGTTGATCTTCTTGAATATAAACAAATTGCTGATGCGGTTAAAGTTGTTGTGAATAAACAGGGACTTATTGACGGGGTTGTTAATTGTGCCGGTATCTCGACCACATTACCATTGAACGCAATTTCACCAGGTAAAATGGAGGATTTTTTTCGGGTAAATGTTATTGGTGCTGTTAACCTGACCAGAAATGCATTAAAACTAGCACACTTCTCTGTAAATGGGGGGAGTATTGTTTTCATAAGCTCGGTTATGGGTGTTACAGGTGAGAGTGGTAAGGCGCTGTATTCAATGACAAAGGGTGCTTTGATATCTGCCGTGAGGTCCATGGCTGTTGAGCTGGCAACTAGAAGAATAAGGGTAAATGCCATTTCTCCGGGTGTAGTTGATACTCCAATGTCAAAGCATGCAGTGTACAGAAAGGATGAGAGTTCAATTAATAGAATTAAGTCATTACACCCGCTCGGACTGGGCCAATCGGCAGATGTGGCAAATGCTTCTCTTTTTCTTATTTCAGATGCTGCCCGGTGGATTACGGGCACCAATCTCATTGTGGATGGAGGTTATTCGACTAAATAGAATGTGATAAAGAATCTCAGGCCTATTGAGTGCCAGACCTTAATTTTAAGCCAAAGGCTTAATTTATCGTTGATGAATGGTATTTTTAACTTTTATTGGCAGCAATATTTGAAACCAATTTACAAAACCAGATCATAATGAAAAAAGTAATTGTACTCGGTGCCGGGGGGCATGCGGCAGAGATAGATGAGTACATTAGGCATACTCAAAGGGTTACTCTTAAACGAGATCTCAAAATAGTAGGTTTTCTTGATGATAATGCGAATAACTACTCAAAGTATGCTTTCTCTGCCCCCCTCCTGGGAGGAATACAAAATCATCAGATTAGCAGAGATATTAATTATATCATTGGTATTGCAGGGCTTGAGCATAGATTTAAGATCGTTGAAAGGTTTAAAGCAGAAGGTGCAGTGTTTCTCACTTTTGTTCATTGCAGTGCTTATATTTCAGATTCTGCCAAAATAGGAGAAGGTTCCATTATTGGACCCAATGTTAATCTTGGCCCAAATGTAAGGATTGGTGAGTTCACACTAATTAATGCGCGTTGTAGTATAGCGCATGATACAATTATTGGAGACTTCAACTTCATCAGTCCGAATGTTTGCCTCTCTGGGGCAACTGAAGTTGGCCATGGGAATCTCTTTGGCATTAACAGTGCAACAATCCCTTCTATAAAAGTCGGCAATAACAATAAAATAGCCGCTGGCATGGTCCTCGATCAGAATATTGGAGACGATTCAGTTGTCTTCTATCGCTTTAAAGAGAGAGTGATTGCTATACCAAAATGAAACGATTAAATGTTAGTGCTTTATAATAAAATCACTCCTTATAAGGCTCTCTAAGTTCGAAATAATTATTCTTCAGTTTATCTTTGAAGAATTGGAATGTCTTTTTGCAAATTATAATATTAGGGTAGTTATATCAAAAATTGATTGATGCTCTCCGATGAAATTGAATGAATAATTATATAGTAAAAAAATGCTAGCAAGAATTCTTGATTACATTCAGAGATTGTATATTAGTAGAGCCAGTAATCGTGCTCGGATAAATTATTACCGGAAGCAAGGGATAAAAATTGGAGATGATTGTCTTATAGGTGATGTGTTAGTTGCCAGTGAACCTTTTTTGGTTGAGATTGGAGATCATGTAGCTATGGCCAATGATGTTACATTTATTACACATGATGGT
>JAGVVH010000444.1:15257-15867 GCA_019135895.1 Bacteroidota bacterium
CTGAATTTGACGTTTTTGGCAGAATCAGAATTGGCAACAATGTCCACATAGGAATGAAATGTATTTTCTTGCCTAATACATCAATAGGTGACAATTGTATAATAGGAGCCGGCAGCGTTGTCCGGGGCAATTTTGCTGATAATTCGGTTATTGTTGGTAATCCGGCTCAGGTTGTGACAAAGATGCATGTTCAAAAATTTATTTATAGTCAATCTTTTGGACGTGTAAAAACAGCGAAAATTCCATTCAAGCAGAAGGTGCCAATGATTAAAAAGCATTTTGGTATTGAATGAAGAAAAAGCAATGTACGCCTTAAATTGTTATTTTTATATTTTACTTATTGGTTCATGCCTCAAGATTGGGGTGCCCTTTATTAGAGGAATTATAAATAGTCAACATAGAATATGTTTACGGACATGAAACTACAGATTAAAATGTTAAGCTCATTATTATTAACACTTATATTAATTGGTTGTAATTCTAAACAGATAGAAATGGAAAAAATAATTTTTCTTCATCATAGCACAGGACAGAGAATCTGGATAGGTGAAACTAATCGCTACATATTTAGATTAACCAAAAGGAATGATATCCAGAGTTATTTTAAAAA
>JAGVVH010000266.1 GCA_019135895.1 Bacteroidota bacterium
AAGATACAATATACGATTTTTTTTCTGATAACAATGGATTTTAAGCGCGTTTTATCAACAAAAACGAATGTAAAACAACAAAATGAATGTCACCGACTTTTTAAAGTGGACTCATAATAACATTTTTTAATATATTACTCTGTATAAATCGCCATCAAAGGTATTGTTATTTTCGAGCCCCAACTTGTTTATAACTGCATCTTGCCAGTTGATAATTGGCTCAGGTGTATAATGTGAAATAAACTCAAGGTTTAAAAGACTAAAAGCCTTAATAGCATCTGGACTCGCCTCTTTGGAACTATATAATACATATTCGGGCTTATAATCATCATACATGAATGAATAAAACTGCTTATCATTTTTATAAACTTGGGTGAGACTCTTGAATTTGCAACCATTATCTAAACAAGAATAGTAGTAATTATCACTCCCTAAAATAACCGCTCCTTTTGGTATTTTATCTGAAATCCAATTATCCACCAAAGTTTTATCTCTATACTCTTTGGATGATTCTATCAAGAGCCACTTGGCAGAGAACACCCCAAGATTAACTACAAGGCACAAAAGAATTATACTTGTAATTGAATAGAACCAAATGCGCATACGCTCCTTTTCTTTCCAAATATTATTGAATCCTATACCCAAAATCAAATAATAGAGAGGAAGTATTAAAACAGAATAGGTGTCGCTTGTGCTATGAACAATTAGATAAAAGAGAATAATTGTATAAAAATATAAACTGATAGACTTAAAATACTTATATTTAATGCTGTGCAGAATAACAATTATTACTCCCAAGACCAAAGGGTAATGTGTTTTGGAAATAATAAAAGTACCTCCAATAAATCTATTAATTAAATTACCTTCAGAATAGCCATTGTCAACGGATGTATAATAGTTTATAAAAGCGCTAAACGAGCCATACGATATAAAGAGCCAAATTAAGAAACCCACGACAGGTATAAAAATGAACAATGAAAGTTTACCCCATTGTTTTGATTTAAACAAACGAATAAGAATGGCAAGAGCTAAAGGTATAATAATGACTGCGGTACGTGATGTCGTCAAAAAGGCAAATAGAATACTAACAGAAACAATAACTATAGATTTATAGCTGAAGCAATTCTTATTATTTTCATAAAAATATACCGCTACTAGATAAAAGAACAAGGCTAAGGTTTCCATTCTTCCAATATGAGAGCAATAAACAAATAGTTGATCTATTAACATAAGAAAAACTAAACACATTGCTATCTTTATATTTACACCTTTAATTTTATAAATATGAAAAAGAATAAAACCTACAACAAATGTAAAAATGAGGCCAACTATTCTAATACTTATTAAATTAAATCCTCCAATAAGAACTGAAAGCGATGTGAAGAGAAAATATACAGGTCCATAATGAAAGACATCCTCATCTAAACCAATTGGAAGTTTTAGTCCGCCGCCCCCCGTAAACGACTGAGTAACAGAGGCAAAATAAACCTCATCTACCCATGGAACAGGAGTATACTTTAGAGTATATAAACTCCATGCTAACAATAATAGTAATAGACTCCCAAAAAGATAATAATATTTTTTCATTTTACACTATACATTATAATTCACGAATTGGTGGGTAAAACTCCAGCTACTCTATTTCTTTTATATTTAAAGAATTCGTAAGCGCCAAATAATACTAACACTTGAAGATTCCCGCCAAGATCACAATAAGGAGACAGAAAGAGACCTGCTAAGAATAATCTCATTATGAAATATACAAGAAACAATTTATAAAATGGAAGAGGGCCACGAATAATCAATTTATTACTAAACAATGCGCTTAAAATAATGAATATAAATGCAGTGATAAATGGTCCAAAATCTAAAGTAGTATCACCGACAAAAGTAGAGAAGCGACTCTCATCTGTTTTCATATAATTAAAACGAGCGACTCTTTCTGCGTATGTAGAGGGCGAGTCGGGAACAAGCATCTTTGTCAACATGGTAGCAGTTCTCGTTCCATACCTAACACCTCCAGCGTCTAATCCATAACTATCAAAGATGATAAAATTTTGGGAGAAATAATTTAAAGTTTTGATATGCCTAACATCATCTTCTACGAGTCCATGTTTAAACATTGATACTAGATAAAACACACCTAGCAAGAGAACGAGGATGATACCGCCAAAACAATATAAACGCTTTTTAGTTTTTTTCGAATATACCGGCCCGAACAAAAAGAATAAATAGACAATACAAAGAATAAACATTGCCAACGCACTCCTTCCACCCTTAGCAGTTTCCTCCAACGCTGATGCTATACAAACGAATACAAGTAATACTATCAATAGCTTATTAGTCTTCTTAAGTGAGATGTAGTACATTAATAAAACAGGTGCAAGAGTGTATGCACATCCACCTAATATACTAATGTAATTAAAACCACCGCCCGATTTTTTATCATATATGCTAACGCCTTCAATTACATCAGCAGTAGTAGGGTCTATCAATAACCCACCTATTACTTCGTCAAAATTGATTATAGCTTGTATGGCTCTTGGAAGTGCTACAATTATTACAAGAACTATAATAACACGAAGTACTTTTAATGTGGGCTCTTCAAAAGTCATATCGTTTTTCATATTCATTAATGGTCTCAGCATCAGTAAGAGCATTACGAACAAATATACTAATGGATAAAAAGAAATATAGTTTTCACCTTCATTAAAATATTGGTTCCCAAATAGAAAAACAGATCCAACCGCACTAAAGAAGTATAGAGCCAGTATACCAATTACTACATAATGTTTTTTACTCTTTATACAATAAAGAATAGTAACAAAATATAATAATGCATTTATTATCAATAGAAACTTATCCCCCATAGTTGGACGATTTAGATATTAGTCTTCTTTTTATTTTATTTAACGTCCCTTTCACTAACTCTTTTTCTGTATAATTAAGGCCAATAAAGTAAGTAAGAGTTCCGACTAATACAACAGAAAAGAAACAAATACA
>JAGVVH010000350.1 GCA_019135895.1 Bacteroidota bacterium
TCTTATAAACATATAAATATTTTTGCAACACCCAAAAATACAAAATTATTTTTATAATAAATTGTATTTCAGATATTTAATTTGGGTGTTGCAAAAAAGTGCGGAAAACAGGAGAATTACACCATCGTTTATTTGTTCCTTTTACTCATACTTTTAGGAAGTTGCTCTACTGTAAACCATTACAACCGTAAAATCAAAATCCCTATCAGCTCCGAAAATTTGAAATTCGACATTGATTTTGCTTATGGGAAACTCCAAAAAATACATCCCAATCTCTATCAATATATCAGTAAACAAGAATTGGAGAGAAAATTCGATAGTCTGAAAGCCCGACTTGACACTCCAATGACAAGCAAAGATTTTTACTTTCAACTCAGCCCAGTCATCAGTTCAGTCAAACAAGGGCATATAAGACTCATTCCTTTGACAGAAAAGCTAAAGACAAAGGAGAAATCTCTGGCAAAAAAATCCGGAAAAACTCCACTGAGCCAATTTGAATATGAAATAATAGAGAACATATTGATTATTTCTGAAAACAACTCCCTTGACTCAACTATCCCTGTGGGAAGTGAAGTGATAGCCATCAATAACATCCACCCGCAAGAAATCTTTTCCAAGTATCGCAATACCTTCTCTTCAGATGGATATAATACTACTTTTATAAATAAAAGACTTTCTGACGAATTTCCATTTTATTTTTATTTTGAAAACGGAATTTGCGATAGCATTAACTTACTTGTAAAATACAATGATACAATATTTTCTAAATGTATATCGAGGGACAAAAAAACTCATGGGAAAAGGGATAATGATCAAAGTAAAATAGATAAAAGAGAAAAAACAATTGCAACAGGCTATGATAGAAAGACAAATTCCTATCTCCAACAATTAACTTTTCCGTCATCTGACAGCAGCATTGCCATGATGAAAATCAAAAACTTCTCAGACGGCAATTTCCTTACATTTTTCCATAAAAGTTTCAAGTTTTTAAAAAGAAAAAACATTCAATATCTGATTTTGGATTTACGGGACAACCCCGGGGGAAAAATTTATTCAGCAAGGCTTCTTTATTCCTATCTGACCAAGAGTGATTATTATTTCCTCGACAAATTTGAAGTCACCTCCCGAACCAGCATTTTATATGATAACTACCTGAAAGAAAAACCTTTGTTTGTCAAGGCAATCCTAATCACTGTTGGACTGCCATTCAGACTGCTTTACATGGGAGTTTCTCTCATGAATGTAAAAAAAGAAGCAAATGGGAAATTTTACTACAACACAATCAATTCCAATTTATTACATCCTAAAAAAAATAATTATAATGGAAAAATCTATGTCTTAATCAACGGGGGGACTTTTTCGGCATCTTGCTTAATTTCTTCAAATCTAAGCGGCTCCGGAAGAGCCATTTTCGTTGGTGAAGAAACCGGCGGAGCTTTTAACGGAAACGTTGCCGGAACATTACCGATTTTCACTTTACCTAAATCCCGATTAAAACTTCGTTTTGGAGGTGCGTTGATTCAGTCTCACTACAAATCTGAGAATATTGGTCGCGGCATCATGCCCGACATTGAGATTAAAACCACAAGAGAGGATATTATTTCCGGTAATGACGCAGAATTGACTCGTGTTTTAGATGAAATAAAAAAGGAAAAATGATACTATTTTTATAAATCAATATTATATTTGCATCATAAAAACATTAACATTACATAGATAATTGTACTATAAACAATTAAAAATATAAATAGCAAATATAAATCGAGTAAGCCATGAAAAAAACATTATTATTTTCAGTAATTACGATGATTGGCATCCTTTTTACCTCGTGCAATCACAACAATGTCAATTTATACAATTGCACCAAAGCGCCCGTCATCAGTGCTCAGGCATACAGTTCTTATCCCAATGATCCATTGACTATTGACAGTGTTACCCTTGTTGGAGACTGTTTAAAAATAAGATTTAGTGCCAGTGGCTGCAGCGGAAGCAGTTGGGAAATAGAACTGGTTGACTCAGGATATCTGATGGAATCATATCCTCCACAGCGTAGATTAAGGTTATCATTACAAAACAATGAATTATGTGAAGCCTACATTACCAAAGAGGTCACTTTTAACATTCGGAGCCTGCAAACCGAAGGGGATCGGGTACTCTTAAACATTGGCAATTATCAGATACTTTATATCTACTAAAAGAGAATAAAATTAGCTTAAATAAAATAAAAAAACCGATTATTAAATATAATCGGTTTTTTTCATAGGTGCCCGGGACAAGACTCGAACTTGCACATCCTGAGGACACTACAACCTGAATGTAGCGCGTCTACCATTCCGCCACCCGGGCGCTTAAGAAGCCGCAAAAATAATAAAAAAGTCGATAATAAAAGTATAAAAAAATAATGTACTTTTGTTTTAGTTCATAGAATCATTGAATAACAAATAAATCAGACTATTATGAAGACAAGATTGAGCGTAAACATCAATAAGATTGCTACAATCCGAAATGCCAGAGGTGGCGACATGCCCAATGTAGTGCAAGTTGCCCTTGATTGTGAAAAGTTTGGAGCACAAGGGATTACAGTGCATCCACGTCCCGATGGAAGACATATTAAGTATCAGGATGTCCTTGATTTAAAACAAGTGGTATCTACAGAATTTAATATCGAGGGAAATCCAACTGATTCTTTTATTGATTTGGTTTTAAGGGTCAAACCGGCCCAGGTAACTCTTGTCCCGGATGCTCATGATGTTCTTACTTCCAACAACGGCTGGGACACCATTCAGTATCAGGACTATCTGACAAAAATAATCTCTATGTTTAAAAATGCCGGTATTCGCACTTCAATATTTGTTAATCCCGATCCTGATATGATAAAACATGCCAAATTTACCGGGACAGACCGAGTGGAGCTATACACTGAAAGTTATGCCTCTAAATATCCCGAAAACCCTGAGTTGGCCATCAAACCTTATCGCATTGCAGCCGAAGAAGCCATAAAACAACAAATTGGCTTAAATGCCGGACATGATCTTTCTTTGGTGAATTTGAGGTATTTTGCACAAAACATTCCCGGATTGATGGAAGTTTCCATCGGCCATGCTCTTATTTGCGATGCCCTCTATTTCGGATTGGAAGAAACAATAGGAAGATATTTGGCAGAATTAAACTTTTAAATTCAGAATTTGTTTAAACTTCATTATTTTTGCATCATTATAAAAGAATCAATATGGCTGAGAAACTAAAATGCCTGATTATTGGGTCAGGACCTGCCGGTTACACTGCCGGTATATATGCATCAAGAGCAGGACTAAATCCTGTTATAATTGCCGGTTATCAACCCGGAGGACAATTGACTCTCCCTGAAAAAGTAGATAATTTCCCGGGCTACCCGGAAGGAAAATCAGGATTGGGCATTATGGAAGACTTACGTGAACAAGCTTCCAGATTGGGAACCGATATCAGAAGAGGCCTTGTTAATAAAGTTGATCTCTCAAAACGACCTTTTGTCTGCTCCATTGATGACGGGACCGTAATTGAAGCAGAAACATTGATTATTGCAACAGGTGCAACAGCACGTTGGCTGGGAATGGAAAGTGAAACAAAATACAGGGGATTCGGCGTATCAACATGTGCCACTTGTGATGGTGCTTTTTTTAAAGGAAAGGATGTTGCAGTAATCGGTGGTGGTGACACAGCATTGGAGGATGCACTCTATCTCTCTAAAATTTGTCGGAAAGTTTTTATCATTCACCGGCGTGATGCTCTTCGGGGCTCTCATTCTTACCAACAACGCGTTTTCAATACTCCCAATATAGAAATAATATGGAATAGTATTCCTAAAGAAATATTAGGAGAACAAAGTGGATTTATAAAAAAAGTAACCGGACTGATGATAACCAATAAAATTGATAATTCCGAAAAGGTCTTACCTGTTGACGGCATTTTTATTGCTATCGGAATTACTCCGGAAACAGAACTCTTTAAAAACCAGCTTGATCTTGATGACCAGGGTTATATTATAACCATCCCGGGAACTCCGATTACCCCAGTACCGGGTGTATTTGCTGCCGGAGACGTGCAGGATCCCAATTACCGTCAAGCTATTACTGCCGCCGCTTCAGGATGCACTGCAGCTATTGAAGCTGCCCGATTTCTTTCCTGATTATTAAAAACTGTCACTATCATTTACCCATTTATTCATTAGCAATGGCAAACGACATAATTAAAGACATAACTTCAGGGGATTATAAATACGGATTTGTATCCGAAATTGATGTTGAAGAATTCCCTAAAGGAATCAATGAAGATATTATCCGAAAAATTTCCAAACGTAAAGAAGAACCCGAATGGCTGCTGGATTTTAGACTCAAAGCCTACCGCAAATGGATTACAATGACTGAACCCTATTGGGCTCATCTTGATTTTAAAAGACCTGATTATCAGGATATCATTTATTTAGCAATTCCAAAGAAAAAAGAAGATCTTAAAAGCATGGATGAAGTTGATCCTGAGTTAGTGGCTACTTTTAACAAACTTGGGATTTCACTTCAGGAACAAAAGCAACTTGCCGGAGTAGCCGTTGATGCGGTTATTGATTCTGTTTCGGTAAAGACTACTTTTTCCGATACTCTTGAAAAAGAAGGAATCATTTTTTGTTCTTTTGGGGAAGCAGTAAAAAAACACCCTGATATTGTAAAGGAATATCTTGGATCTGTGGTCCCTGCAAGCGATAATTTTTATGCGGCCCTCAATTCGGCAGTCTTTAGCGAAGGCTCTTTCTGTTACATCCCAAAAGGGGTCCGCTGTCCTATAGAATTATCTACTTATTTCAGAATAAATGCTGCTAATACGGGGCAATTTGAGAGGACTTTGCTTATTGCCGATGAAGGTGCCTATGTAAGTTATATGGAAGGATGTACAGCTCCTCAACGAGATGAAAACCAACTGCATGCTGCTGTCGTTGAAATTGTTGTGATGAAGAATGCAGAGGTGAAATATTCTACGGTCCAAAATTGGTATCCGGGTGATAAAAACGGCAATGGCGGAATTTATAATCTGGTCACTAAAAGAGGTATTTGCAAAGGAGATAATGCCATAATTTCCTGGACTCAGGTTGAAACAGGTTCTGCTATTACTTGGAAATATCCAAGTTGCGTTTTACAGGGCGAGAATTCTTCCGGGGAGTTTTATTCAGTAGCGGTAACAAATAACTACCAACAGGCCGATACAGGAACTAAAATGATTCACTTGGGAAAAAATACTAAAAGCCTGATTGTATCGAAAGGTATTTCTGCAGGCAAAAGTCAAAACAGCTATCGCGGGATGGTTAAAGTTGCCAAGAAAGCGACCAATGCCAGAAATTTTTCTCAATGCGATTCTCTCCTTATGGGAGACCAATGTGGTGCCCATACCTGGCCTTTTATTGAATGTAATAACAAGAGTTCTGTACTTGAACACGAAGCTACAACTTCCAAAATCTCTGAAGATCAACTATTCTATTGCCAACAGCGCGGCATTGACAAAGAAAGTGCTATAAGCCTTATTGTCAATGGGTATGCCAAGGATGTCTTAAATAAACTTCCTATGGAATTTGCTGTAGAAGCTCAAAAATTGTTGTCCGTTAGTTTGGAAGGTTCTATAGGTTAATAGAAAAATTCAGAAAATAAAAAAGGCTCATTCTGAAAATGAGCCCGAAACTTTGTTTAGTTGTTTACCAAAACAAATACGCCAAATTTATTCTTTACAACTTCCACCGACTTTGAATAATTAAGAAGTGCGTCGATGATATTTTTTCTTGGGAGTTCTGTTTTGGTTGTTTTCGTTGGTTTAAAAATAGTAAGATTTTTTTCCATAGGCAATTATGTGTGTATATTATTTTGGTTTGCTCTTATCATAACGGAAGAAAAATTGAAATAGTATAGAAGTTTTATTTTTCTATACAATAAGATGCAAAATATAATAAGTAACTAATTACCAAGGATTAACAACAACATCAAAAAATAAAAAAGAGGGAAAAATCAATTTCCCAAAAGTCCTCCTTTTTTATAAATAGACATTTGGGCATCATAAAAAGGGAAAATCATAACAGATTTATTTTTAGAAAGATTGGTAAGTTCTCCCGTTTCAAAATTCACTCTCAAGATATCCCCATTGCAAACATCCGCTTTAATTAAATGCTCCGGCAAATAAGTCAGAATAGGCATGGCAGCATTTATAGCATTACGTTCATAGATTGCACCATAAGATTGGGCCAAAATTGTAGATATTCCTAAAGATATAAAGCAATCAACGGCTTGTTGACGAGAACTTCCCGCCCCGAAATTCTTGGAAGTAATTACGATATCTCCCTTTTGCGCTTTTTTGGCAAAATCTTCAAATCCTTTCAAATTATCGAAGGTATATTGTCCCATCTCTTCAATATTAGTAATGGTAAGGTAGCGGTTGTGAAAAATCATATCGGTATCAATATTATCTCTGTCAATAATCCAGACACGTCCTTCAACCACGATAGGTTTATCATCAGATTTTTTATGATCATCATCAACTGTGACAGAATTAAATTTTCCTGTTTTATTGAAAGAAGCTGCCTCGGTTGGGATTGAATACTCACCCGTTATATAACCTGCAACTGAAGAGGCAGCGACTGTTGCGGGAGAAGCCAAATAAACGAGCCCTTTTCCCTGTTTTCCGGAAAAATTTCGATTTCCGGTGGATATGGTCACTTCTTCAGGTCCGTTTTGTCCCACTTGTCCTGCAGCACATCCTGCACATCCTGCATTGGAAACCAATGCTCCGGCTTCCTTAAAAATGGTAATAAGTCCCTCATCCAAGGCCTGTTTCCAAACTCTGTCAGTAGATGGGACAATTTTCAAGACCACTCCGGGAGCCACTTTTCTTCCACTTAGAATTTCGGCAGCAACACGCAAATCCTCAATTCTTCCATTCGTACAGCTTCCAATAAAAGCAGAATCGATTTTAGTTCCATTCACGGAAGATACCGGAATATCATCTTCTGGATGTCCCGGTTGGGCAACCATGGTGCCGAACTTAGTGACATCGATATTCATTTCAAATTCATAATGAGCATCCTTGTCGGCAGAGACAATCTGATGAGATTTGCCACTCAAAAGTTTTAATTCCTCCATAATGGAATGAGTAGGAGTAAAAAATAGAATAATTGCCCCCATCTCAGTTGCCATTGAGGCAATAGTAATTCTTTCATCCAACGTCAATTTGTCAATTGCCTGTCCGTATAACTCTACCGAATAGCCCAATAATTTATTAGCTCCAAAAATTTGCAAAAGGTTAAGGACAAAATCCTTAGCAGTAACCTCTTCATCCAATTCGCCTTCAAAATTCAGTTTTACTGAAGCAGGCACTTTGAACCAAACAGAACCATTAGCCCATGCAGCAGCAATGTCTTGATCTCCCATTCCTTGTCCAAAACAACCAATAGCACCCATTATATTGGCATGTGAATCAGTAGAGACAAATGTACTGCCGGAATAGGCCAGCCCCAGATCAATAGCGCTATGAGTCCCGATACCATTGTTTATGTCAAAAACATGAATATCATTTTCGCGTGCAAACTGACGACACAAATGTTGATTTTGCGCATATTTTTGATCAGAACCACCCGGATTGCAGTCAAATGTAAAAAAAGTTCTGGATGGATCATCTACTTTTAGATTATTATCTAATAAATTTTTCACCACATTTGCTCCACCGAAATCACGGGCGACCCGACAATCAATAAAAACATCAACAATATCACCGGGTTTTACACTCGTTTTTCCGGAGTGGTTTGCAATAATTTTTTCAATTAAAGTTAAGCTCATATCTTTTGAGAATTAATTATTTATATATAAAACAGAAAAAAAGGAATGAATACTCCTTAATAGTTCATAACATCAAAACTGGAAACCCCTGATTCAATATGAATAGTGACAGTGCCTTTATTCAAAGAATCAGTTGAGAGATATTGATATAAATCATTATCCATTTTAGTAAACCCTTTAAAATTGACATTAGAAAGTGCAGATTCATTCTCTATAACACAATTCATTGATTTAGGAACTTCAATTTTAAACGAAGAGGCTCCGCTGCTAAGGTCAACATTCACTTTGGGATAGGCATCTCCCACCCTGAGTTTTACATCAGAAGCGCCACAGGAAATTTCAAGATTTTCCACCTTAAAGGGAGAGAGGTCAATATCATTCTGGCTTGCTCCAAGGTTTAATTCTATATCCCAAACAGGAATGGTACTAAGACTCACTTCAAAAGGACCCTGTTTTGCACGGGCAGCCATCGGAACAATATACATATCAACATCGACATCTTTTTCGGAAACATTCTTTTCAACTTCCATTCTAATATCATCTTTATCAACTCCAACTATATCCACAAGCTTACTACCCGGAACAAAAACGAGTTTGCCCGCACCAGCATTAAGTTTGAGCTCAGCAGTAGAATAATCATCATTTGCATGAGACACCAGTTCCAAACTCTTCTCATTTATGGATGATTTTGAATTATAATAACAGCTTGATTGTGTTGGTATCAAGAGCATAACTACACCTATTGCCATGGCAATTATATCCAACAAAATTTTAAATCCATCATGGATAGGCAAAAAGCTGATTCCAATCCAGACTAAAATAAGAGGCCATAAATGAATAAAATCGCACCACGAAAAAGAGATTACAGACAATATTTTCAATAACCAGAGGACTCCGACTACTATTAACAGGATACCCCAAATAATTTTATTTCTCATAATTAATTCTTTTTAGGTTTAACACTAAAAGCCATCAATATAATTCCTGTCACAACCAACAGAACAGGGAAAAAATACTGTGTCCAGCAAAATGAAAATATTTTCGAAAATAGAATAACAACCCCAGCTCCTATCAGCAGTAAGCCAATAATGGTTCCTGCAACAACATTATTTTTTTTCTTATCCGGGTGAGTAGATGGTTCTTCTTTAACAGTTGCCTTTTCCGATTCAGGAATATCCTTATCTTTTTCAACATGTTCAGCACTTGATCCAACATTTCCTTTGTCATCGACCACAAAATCGCCACTATGACTTTCGGACTTTTTTTCACTCAGAGGTTGCCTCTCATCAGGCATAATAAAAAGTAGAATTATATAGAGAAGCAATCCGCCACCACCGCAGAAAAGCAAGAAAACGAAAATAATTCTCACAATAACAGGATCGATATTAAGATATTCGGCAATACCCGCAGCAACCCCTGATATTATCCTATTATGACTACTTCTTGTCAATCGTTTATTTTCCATAATAATAAAATTAATATAAATTCATTTCTTCAGGAACGGCAATCCAACAAATTATATAGAGCAGGAGTCCGCCCCCACAACATAATAGAAATATCAAAAACAGTATCCGAACCAAAGTCGGGTCAATATTAAAATAATCACCCAAACCTCCGCAAACACCTGCAATTTTGCGATTAGTTCTACTACGAAATAATTTTTTTTCTGACATATTTAAAATATTTACTTATTAATAACAAGCCTCTCTTTAAATGGTTCAAATGTCATAAAATCTGCATGATGCACTATATAGGCTTCAGTAGTACGTTTTACCATATTTCCCTCACCGGCATGTGTAGCAATAATATGGCAAACATCAGAAGGCACCCCACATTGTTCAGCAAGCGAAACACCTGAGAAAGGATGGCGAAGATACTTTCCGTATGACCCCTGAACAGCTTTCCCATCAGCATTAAGTTCATATTCGACAAGTTTCCCAACATCACAAAGAATAGCCCCGGCGATCAGAACATCCATATCAACAGGGAGCTCCCCATGGAACATAGCATTTATTTTATCACCGGCATCTTTTGCAATATGAACAACCGTACGTTTATGATCCATAAAAGTAACTTTCAGATCAGGACCACAGAGAAGAGTAAAAGGTATTCTTTTCAAATCTGAGATAGAAAGCACTGACTTATCCAAAGCCAATTCCCATGTTTTGGCAGTTTGCTCACGTAATGTTTCATTTTTTATCCACATTAACTCCGGCCACAATTCTAAAATATTCTGATTCATTGTCTTTTAAGATTATAAATATAAACTAAATATCTAACTTCAAAACAAGGTTCAAATATAGTATAATTTTTGGAATCGATATACTGCGATATTTTTTAAAAAATCGTACCTTTGCAACTCGAAAAATTATTGAAAAAGTGCAAGAAGTAGTATTATCTCTTGGGAGCAATTTGGGAGATCGTGAAAAATTCCTTTCCAATGCGGTTGATCTGATTAATGCAGAAATTGGGGATATTGTGAAAAAATCTTCCGTTTATGAAACTTCCTCCTGGGGATTTGATTCATTCAATTTTTTAAATCAGGTAATTGTGGTCAACACCTCAGCCAAGCCACTTGAACTTCTGGATATTATCCAAGATATCGAAAAGAAACTCGGAAGGAAAAATAAAAGTAAGATGGTTAATGGCATTCCTGAATATCATGACAGAACTATAGATATTGACATCCTAATATACGGAAATGAAATAATCGAAAGCGAAAGACTTACCATTCCGCATCCCAAAATGAGAGAAAGGGATTTCATTATGAACCCCTTACGAGAACTCAAGATTGCCAATTAAGATTCAAACCATGAAATATAACTATATAGTCATAGAGGGATGCATCGGTGCCGGCAAAACTACACTTGCTCAGAAATTTGCCGTTGATTTTAATGCGGAGCTAATACTGGAACGATTTGCTGACAACAATTTCCTTCCAAAATTTTACAAAGATCCTATTCATTATGCTTTTCCTGTTGAAATGACATTCCTGACAGACCGTTACCAGCAGTTGAAAAGTTTGCTTTCTCAGCGTGATCTTTTTACTGATTTAGTCATTGCTGATTATTTCATTGACAAATGCATAATTTTTGCCAAGAACAATCTACCAGGAGATGAATATAATTTATTTTCAAAAGTATATGATATCATTTCATCATATCTCCCCAAGCCGGATTTGATCATTTACTTATACAATAACAGTGAATCTCTTCTTAAAAATATTGCCAAGCGTGGCAGAGAGTACGAAAAAGAGATTTCTGCAAATTACTTAATTAACATACAAGACAGCTATATTAATTATCTTAAGCATTACAATCATATTCCAATATTAATTGTTGAATCTCATAACTTGGATTTTGTAGAGCATGGAGATGATTATCTTAAAATTAGAAATTTGATTGAATCCCAATACTCCCCCGGAATTAACAGGATTACTTTTTAGCCTATGATTTAGACTTTTTTTTATGATTGTTGAAATGCTATAAAAATTTTTACTATTTTTGCTCACAATTTTAAACATAGTTATTGATATAAAAATAGAGAATACATTATGAAAACAGCTTTGCGCATTTTATTAGTCATTGTTGTAATATTTCTATCCATTTTAGCTTTTAGAAGCATCATGCGTCCTGAAAAATTCAGAACTGTTTATGAGGACCGTCATACGGAAATCAAAAACCGATTAATTACTCTTAGGACGGTTGAAGCCATTTATAAAAATGAACATAAGAAATATGCCGGCGATGTTGACACTTTAGTTGATTTTGTGAAGAATGGAAAAATTAACATCATTAAGAATGTCGGTAATATTCCTGAAGGAATGAGCGAAGCCGATGCATTTAAAGCAGGTCTTATCAAAAAGGAAATAGTATCCGTTCCTGCTGTAGATAGGATTCTGGAAGCAGACCCTACCATCGAAAAATATATTCATAATTTTCAATATATTCCTTTTACAAACGGAAAAAAATTCCAAATTCAGACCGGAAAAATTGCCAGCAAAACTTATGAAATTCCGGTT
Source organism: Bacteroidota bacterium (assembly GCA_019135895.1). Classification (GTDB taxonomy): domain Bacteria; phylum Bacteroidota; class Bacteroidia; order Bacteroidales; family WCHB1-69; genus JAGVVH01. Next base: position 11,863 of record JAGVVH010000350.1, read on the forward strand.
TATAGAGTTGAGGTTCCTTTGGATGACATTCTCTCCAATATGTCTGCAAGCATTACTCCGGAAGATGCTTCCATATTTAAAAAGATGATCAACTTTATAATGTTTAAAGATCTTTCTGAAGAAAAACAATACAGACTTCAATATAAACCGATGTGGATGGGTTCTTTGACAGAAGCCAACACTGCCGGCAGTTGGGAATAAAATGAGTAAACTGTTTTTACTTAATAATTCAAAATCCATTCTTCTTTTTCCGAATGGATTTTCATTTTTTAAAAAAGAAATATCGGGTAATATTCTAGAAAAAACGCATTCGAATACCTCGGTTTCCTTTTTACCACTTTTTGCTAAAGACTATTTTTCCTTGGAAAACCCTGAGACTGACAAGATTGATATTATCTATGATTTATTTCCCCCTATTTTAATACCTAAAGTATTATACGATGAATCAACAGCAAACGAAGCCCTTGGTTCTCAGTTCGAAATATCAGAAGGAGGGCAAATGAAAGTGGAAGAAATGGAGACCTATAATGCTGCCTATTTTATCAATCCAAATGAACTGAATGCAATTCAGAAAATAAGTAATGCTCCTTGCTTTACCCATCTTGACAGTTTAATTTTTCAGAACTTAAAGGATCATTCTTTTTATAAATCAGATAATTCGCTTGCTCTCTCCATCAATGATTCATATGCTGACTATATTTTAATTAAATCGCAAAAAGTACATTTGGTTAATCGTTTTAATTTCACTTCAGAATATGATATCTTATATTATTTGCTTAATTTATTCAAACAATACGGAATTAAGGTTGATAATTGCCAAATAATATTTTTCCAAAATAAAAGTACTAAAATCAATGAAATAGTATCAAAATACTTTCACACCTGTGAGTGTATTGTTTAATATTAACGACTATAGTGCATTCATCAGATTTTAGATTGACAAACATAATATTGAGGTAATCATGAGAATCATTAGCGGAAAAAATAAAGGAAAACAGATCATTGCACCGGCCAACTTCCCTGTTCGTCCCACAACTGATTTAGGCAAAGAGAGTTTATTTAACATACTCAACAATTACTTTTTTTTTGACAATGTTTCTGTTTTAGATCTTTTTGCAGGCACCGGAAATATTTCTCTTGAATTTGCATCCCGAGGAGCCCCCTCTGTTATTGCAGTTGACAATCATGCAGGGTGTGTTGACTTTATCAAAAAAACTGCAGAGAAACTGCATTATGATAGTCTTTTGGTTATCAAAAATGATGCTTTTCTATTTACGGAAAGATGTTCTCAAAAATTTGACATTATCTTTGCAGATCCACCTTATGATTTAAAAGATATTGACAAAATTATAACGAATGTATTTTCCCGTAATCTTCTCAAACCTCATGGATGGCTGATCATGGAACATTCCCGACTATACGACTTCTCTTCGCATCCCAATTTCTATGAACACAGAAAATACGGAAAACTTAATTTCTCGTTTTTAGTCAACATGGTATCAGAAGACGAGAATGATAAACCGGAAGAAGTGTAAGATTGAGGGTCTTAAAACAAAAATAAAGTATTGTGGAATACAATAAAAAATATTTAATCATCGGGTTAGGAAATGCAGAAACTCAATATGCAGGCACAAGGCATAATATCGGCTTTGAAGTGGTTAGTAAGCTTGCATCGGAGTTAGGCATTACTTTCAAAAGTGATCGCTATGCTTATGTTGCACGTACTAAATACAAAGGGAAAATTTTGATTTTAATTTTACCCACTACATACATGAATCTTAGCGGAAAAGCAGTTCGTTACTGGTTGGAAAACGAAAAAATAGAAGTTGGCAATTCTATTGTCGTCTCAGATGATCTTGACCTTCCACTGGGCACATTGCGTATCAGACCAAAAGGAGGTGGAGGCTCACACAACGGACTTAATCATATTATTGAAATGTTGGGACATCAGAACTTTCCACGACTAAGATTTGGAATAGGAAAAAATTATGCCCAAGGATATCAGGTCGATTATGTATTAAGCCGATTTACTGATGATGAGCTAAAATCCACTGTTAATCAGGCTATTAATAAATCCGTTGAAATTATTAAATCTTTTGTATCTATTGGGCTTCAAAGGACAATGAATCTCTACAATACAAAAGAAGATAAAGAGAATAATCATACTGAAGATGTACAATAATAATACTCTTTAATAGTTAAATTTAAAATCAATCATTATGAAAAAATCCATTCTTTTCCTTATATTTTTAACAGCTACCCTATTTTCTATTGCCGGTAATATTGATTCTTTACGTTATAAACCACAAATTGAAGAATTAAGTTCTTTTCAAACAAGAACTAAAGATAAGCCTTCTCTAATTCAATGGGGATTCAGGGTTGGCACAAACTTTTCACTGACAAAAGATTTAACCGTAAATGACTACATGGATAAATTAGTATCCGGAGAATTTGGAGCTTTTATAAGAGTAGGTAGATATGTCTATGCAGAAGTTGGTATTGGCTATCTTTTTAATAAAGGGACATTTGAAATGGATTTGGACACCTTATCAATGAATACTGTAAAAGAAGTGATTGAGGCTCGCTATTTACAAGTTCCCGTTAAGTTGGTGGGTTATATTCCCCTTGTTCCCAAAATTGCGTTACAACCTCATGTAGGGGTAATTTATCAACCTCTGCTAAAAGTAACTAACAACGACTTCAATTACAGCATGGACAATTTACAGAAAAATCAGTTTTTAGTAACAGCAGGTCTTGGGGTTAAGCTCTTTTTTGTCACAGTTGATATTTCCTACCGACAATCTCTAATGACATTCTTCAGTGACAGGAACTCAAAAAAGCCTGCCTACATCAATTTAATGGTAGGATTTCAATTTTAGAAAAAATATTTTATTGAATTTCAGACTATTGAAAAGAAATAGAAAAAAAAAGCAAAAATATGGATGTGGAAAGAAAAAAAAATGTATTTTTGCAGCCTCAAACGAGAAAGGGAGTTTAGCTCAGCTGGTTTAGAGCATCTGCCTTACAAGCAGAGGGTCGGGGGTTCGAATCCCTCAACTCCCACAAAAAGAACAAGCTTTAAAAGCTTGTTCTTTTTTTATATTTATCCGTCCAAAAAATCTTTATTAATAATGCAAAAGAGTTTCATTATAAATAATGACTGACATACTAGAGAAAATAGCTTAAAATCGAGGAATATGGGACACAGGGAGCGGTAGAAGTTACTGATCGAAACCACCGAACGGTAATGTCCCAAAAAGTGTGTATGGTAAAAGTTCATTTTGTATTTGCAAAGTTATTATTTTTTTAATCCTATTTTCATCTTCAAAATTTTTGCGGTCAATAATCCCATCT
>JAGVVH010000518.1 GCA_019135895.1 Bacteroidota bacterium
GGAAATGTTGAAAAACGCATTGAAGAGAGAAAGCCTCCAGCGACTGCTGTTGAGCTTAAAGATCGTCTTAATCAGCTTGGTTATCCTCCCGTTAACTAGTTATGCACAACCTCCAGAAGGATCTATTATTGCAACCACTATTAAATCAAGTACATATGATGTAAAACAGACTTCCACTGTCACAGTTAACTCTACATCTCCAGTTGTTTGTTTTACTGAAGATGATACCAAGAAGATGGTTGTTGACTTAGAAAATTCTAACGATTATAGGGAGCAAGTTGAGATATTAAAAGAAGCTAATGCCGAATTAGAAAAACAAATTATATCATTAAAAGAAATAAATAAGCTTCAACAAGAACAACTTGAGATATCTAAGCAAACGATTGAATCGTATCAAAAATTACTCAAAACTCAAAAAGAAGCTTATGAAAAAGAAATTGAAAATAGTAAACCAAGTATATGGGGAAAGATCTTTGCCGGTGCAGGGGGTCTTGGAATAGGAATATTAGTTGGTTTATTACTTTAAAATTTAATTATATAAAGGAACATTGTTATGCAAGAAAATATTCAAGTTGAACGTAGAAAGAAAGGTCTGTATAAAGTATTGTTTGATGTTGCATTTGAGGCAGTTATTATTATTGATCTCGATACTTATGATATTATAGATGCGAATCCAAAATCTTTAAAAATGTTTGAATATTCACTTGATGAATTATTACATTTAAAAATTACAGACCTATCAGTTGATCCTGAACAAACAGAAATACATCTTGCAAATGAAAATGTACATTGTATAGAACTTACTTGGTATAAAAAGAAAAATAATATAAAATTTCCTGTTGAAGTAACTGGCGCTAGATTAACCTATGAAGATAAGAATCTGATTGTATTTAATATTAAAGATCTCACGGAAAGATTTCAAAAAAGAAAAATGGAAGAAGATTTAAAGATTAGTGAAAAAAGATATAAAGCGATTGTAGAAGATCAAATAGAATTAATTTGTAGATTTACTCCCGATGGTTTACTTACATTTGTTAATAACGCATATTGCAGTTATTTCGGCAAGAGCTATGAAAAATTGATCGGAACTCCATTTATGGAGTTGATTGATGATGTCGATAAAGAAACTGTTGATAATTCCTTTAAGAAAATTAATAAAAATATTCCATTTGATCATTATGATTATAAATTTATAAAAGATGGTCAAGTAAAATGGATTCATTGGTCGAATAGAGCAATTTTTGATGAGGATGGAAACATTATTGAATATCAATCTATTGGGTTTGATATTACTGAACGTAAATGTTTGGAAGAAAAGGTTAGAAATAGCAGGAATAGATATCGTGCGATTTTAGATAACCTTCAAGATGGATTTTATCAAACAGATAAAGATGGTAATGTCATATTCGTTAGTCATTCAGCACTTGAGATGTTGGGATATGTTAATCGAGATGAAATTTTAGGACAACCAATTAAAAATTATTTTTTGGAACCAGATACTAGAGATTCTCTTGTTTCACGTTTAAAGCTTGCCGGTGGAAAATTATATGATCAAGAAGTTGAAATTTTAAATAAAAGTGGGGAAGTTATTTTAATATCTCTTAATATTCAAGTTATTCTTAATGAAAATGGAGAATATAATGGTTCTCAAGGAACTTTTAGAGACATCACTGAATTCAAGAGAAGAATGAATGAAATTATTAAATTATATCATATTGTTGAAGGTTCTCAAAATGCATTAGTTCTTATGGAATTAGATGGGACAATTATCTATGCTAATAATGCATCTCTCGTTGTTGCTCGTTCTCCAGAATGGGTTACCTTGGTAAAAAAATAAAGAATTTTATATCATTTGATGGACAAATTAATCTTAGTGATGTTTGTGAAATTATTAATAAAACTGGAAAATGGTTCGGATCAGCATACGCATTTTGTGCATGTAATAATAAAGAACGAATACCAATTGATGTTATGTTTTCCAAAATTCAAAATGGTGGTGGAAAACATTATATCGTCGCGAGCTATTATGATGTTTCTGAATATAGAAAATTAGAAGAGAAAATAAAAGAGCAATCAAGATTATATGAAGAACTTACTGAAGCTATGCATGAATTAGTTAACCAGATGAATTCTGTGAATGCCAGATCATCTGAAAAGATAACTAATTTAGAGGAGGCATTTAAAAAATCTGTAGACAATTTTATAATTTCACCATCTCCACAAAAAGGAGGTCACCGGATAAATGCCTCTTAAAGATAGCGATAATCAGTCTGGACCTTCCCTCCTTATTTGGGCAATTAAAACAGCTTTTAATAACTATCAAATTATGATAGATAAATATGAGCAACTCCTGCTGGAAATCTCAACTCTTAACACATCAGTTACTGAAAAACTAGGAGAACTTAATACTAAACTAGAAAAAATTCCTGATAAGTATGTTTTAATGAATCTTGATGGAAAACTTTCAAAAATATATGAACGAGTAACTAAAATGATTTTGGTAGTTACTATTGTTGGGGGAATTGGTATTGCAACGTATGTATGGATTAATCATGATATTGATAAACGAATAGATACTGCTATAAAGCAATCAACATCTAAAATTATTACGACTCGTCCTGAGCAATTAAAGCACGGAGGAAAATTATACATTATTGACGCAGATGGTAATAGAATGCCAATATTAATAGATCATGGTGGTGATATTTCCCATCAAAAACAATAAATAACGAAAGGAAAAGGTTTTAGAAAGAAAATGGAAGACAAAAATTTAGTATGTAAAGATTGTGGAAATGAGTTTGTTTTTACGGCTGGAGAACAGGAATTTTATGCTGGTAAGAATTTTCCAGATCCTGTGAGATGCCCAGACTGTCGGAAGCTTAAAAAGGAATCTAAAAATAATGGAAAGAATGGTAAAAACGAGTCTTAATTGTTTTTTATTTATGTTATCCATAATCTTTGTATTAATTGCTACATTCTTTACTATTATAGCATCAAGCTTTACAAAGGTTAGTGAAGTGCTATTGGAAATGTATGAAGAAGAGACAATATTATAAAGGTAAAAGAATTTCAAAAGGCGAAAAAGAAATATCCCAATATTTAGATCACCACAATATTAATTATGTTAGAGAAAAAACTTTTAAAGATTGTACTAACTTTTGTGGTAATCTTTTAAGATTTGATTTCTATCTTGAACAATTTAATTTATTAATCGAATATCAGGGGCAACATCATGAAAAACCTGTAAACAAATATCGACGAGCTAAAATCGTTCATGAAAAAACTATTATTCATGATAGAGTAAAAGAAGATTTCGCCGAATCTCATCAAATTAACTTAATTAAAATAAACTATCCTGATTATAAGAATATTGATAATATTTTAGACAAATTATTTGATGAAATTAATGTGTTATTAGAAGGAGATTAATATATGCTCTCAATATGCAAATATTTTTTATTGAACGAACAACGTATGGATATGGATACAATCCGACATGCTCGTAAACGGTTTTTAATGGCAAAAGGTTACGGGGAAGGTACACCAGTCTCTGGACCGTCAGCAATTAATAAAACTATTTCAACGGTTGCTGGACCTACTTCTGAACCCGCCGCAGCACCAACCGTTATTAAAAAGACCCTTTCAACTGTTGCTGGACCAACTGAGATAAGTGCTGATGATTGGGCTGGAAAATTTGGTGGAGCTGCTAAAAAAGCTGTTCAGACGGCTATTGAAAATAAATAATACATGGAGACAATTATGATTTCAGTCTCAAAACTATTTGAACAAGGTGAATCAGATATGCCAATTGACGGTGCTAAACGACCATCTGACTGGACTAGAATGGGTCTAGAAGGAAAACTCACAAGTGGAATGTCTACTGGTGGGACACCTAAACCCAATGTTATTATACATCCTGATGAAAAACATACAATGAAGAAACATTTGACTAGGCCCACTACAGCAACATATGATGAAGCGGATTTAATACCGTAAGGAGTTATTATATTATGATTAATGTCAAACATGCAGTCAAATTAACAAAAGGTGATGAACCTAAAAAGATTCATTATGTTGATGCTGATGAAAATGGAAATTTAGACGAATCAGCTTATTGTGGATCTTCTGGTCCTTTTGAAGAAACTTCTAAGATTACATATCGTGATCGTATGGAAAATAGGGTATGTAAGAAATGTTTTAAGAAATATATTTCAAATCAGAGACTTGAAGACGAATTTAAGGAAGAAGAATAAGAATAAGAAATAAAAATGGAGGCGTTTTAAGAAAATGGAAGAATCGAAAGTGGATTTAGTAGAAGATGGGACTCTTGAAAAATTAGAAGAAATTAATCAGGACATAACAAAAATCGAACAAAAGCTTGAAACAATTCCTAATAGTGAACAGTTAGATATGTCCAAATATAATAGAAAACAGAGAAGAAGACTTCAGCGAGCAATGGTTCGAGATGAGAAAACAAAACAAAATAAGCTAGAACAGAAAGGTAATACTTTTGTTACTAGAAAAGAATTTGTTGGATTGTTTCAATCGGCGCAGAAGTTAAGAGATCGTTTGTATTTTGTTGATGTCCTTACAGCTGGTATTGAAAAACTTCTTATTTCAAAAAATCTCATTACTGAAGAAGAGCTTAAAAATGTTATTGAAGAAGAAAATGAAAAAGCAAAACAATTTCAAGAGATTCAAAAAGGTGAAAAGGATTACGAAAATAGATTAAAGAAATGTGTTGAATTAAAGATTGATCCGAATATATCTATCATTGGAAGACAGATATATGAAGATCCAGAATTAGCTCTTGCCGATAAAATGAAATTGGCAGAAGAGTATAAATTAGAAATTCTCTTAAAGATTTTTAAATCACAGATGGAGAATATGAAAAACAATGATTCAGGAATTCAATCTTAGAATATTTCTTATAATGTTTATTTTTTGGAGGCAATGTAAAGAATGCTATTCTTTATTATTGCCACCGGTATCTAGAGAATTAACAGATTGTGAGAAAGATAAATTATACGAGAAGATGTATTTCTAATTATTAGAGGAGGTCACTTGTGCCTAGATACATAAATAATTTTCCAGAACCTGTTTATTTTGATCAAACCGTATTTATTCCCAATCAAGAAGTAGAGATGCTGGGAATGAGGATTTATTAATACGGTTTAATAATGAAACAGCATGGACCACCGTAACATTAACGAATGGCGTAGCCCAGACTGCCGCTCAAATTGTTGCTGATATTAATGCTGCATATGGAGCTACTGTAGCAATTGATCAAGGTGGTTACATCAGACTTGAAGCTCCAAGGGATAATAATAAAACATCAGCTGTTTATATAGCAACTACTGGAAGTACTGCAGCCGCTACTTTAGGATTTACTACAAGTGATGTAAATCCAGTTGATTTAGTAGTAATGCAAGTTTTCAGATTCAATACTCTTGCCGAAACATATAATATTACTACGGCGAATAATACTTTTATTTTTAAGGTGAATGACGGCACGAGCTGGATTACTGCTACATTAACAACTGGGGCTGCAAGA
>JAGVVH010000151.1 GCA_019135895.1 Bacteroidota bacterium
TGCCCGTGGTGATAATATAATGATGGGATATTTCGCCGATGAGGAGGGTACAAAAAATGCCATCCGCAACGGATGGCTTTACACCGGCGACCTTGGCACCGTTGATGAGGATGGTTATATCTATCTTACGGCAAGATCAAAAGAGATTATCAAGGTTCGTGGCAAGCGAATCAGTCCCAAGGAGATAGAAGCTGTTATCCTGGCTTTGCCCGAAGTAATAGACTGTACCATAGAGGGTGTGGAAGATGAGATAGAAGGTGAGATGCTTAAAGCTACTGTGACCGTCCGCAAGGAAAACGCTGAAGCACTGACCAGGGAGAGGCTGATTCAGCATTGCTCACAGCATCTTGCTCTCTTCAAGGTACCTCAGGTATACGAGTTTAAAGATAACCTGACCATCAGTGCAACAGGTAAAAAGATCAAAAAATAGTGATAAGCCATAATCAACGGCTTATCCGGGATACTTATAGTTTTTCTCCTGTCAGTGATGTGGTGAGACCATTATTCTCGATCACATCAATCAGCCTGTCGAACAATAGATTAGCTGCCCTGCCGGCAAAGGTTTTGTTGGGATGAGAGTCATCGGATGAAACTGCATACTCATCTTTAAAGTATAATCCGCCTTCCGTTTGTAGCTCGTACAAATCCCAAATAAAAATGTTATCATCAGGCTGATCCCATTCCTGGGTTACCCATGTGTAAAACTCCCTGGCACGATTAGCTTCTTCTTCTGTCAGTAATGCTTTTACCTGCACAGCTCCCGTGAACACAATGAATTTGGTATCAGTAAATTCATGCATTTTCTCCTTAATAGCCTGGTATTGCAGCTTATAGTTTTGCAGTGATTTAATATCTGAATTTATGTCCGGAGCTATAGCATCCGGAACAATATTACTTACAGGATAGCAATGCTTAAAAACAATTACGTTATAGTCTTCAGTTAGTATCTCCAGTGTTGGTTCTTTAAGATAAGCCTTATTCCCGGCATTCTTCACCCATATATTATAGTAATCATAGGGGTAGTTATTCCAGCCGTAAGGGCTCGCTTTGGGAAAGTTAAGTTCGCTTATGGAATAGTTTTGCTGGCCATTGTCATTGTAATGGGAAAACAGCAGAGGAATCTGTGCTTTTATTTTTGGGTTTTCACTTACTATTGAGGGATCAACCTGAGAGAGATCCCCCTCCCAGATTACCCCGCCAGTGCTATGATGAAGAAAAACAATTCTATACATGCTGTCACCATCATTAGCACCCGAACAGGATACAAGCAAAATGACGCAACTCAATAAAACAAATGTTTTTATTATTGATTTCATGATACATAGATTTATTGAAAAAGCATTATACTCAAAGTTAATAATAAACGTGAAAAAAGCAATTATAACACCGGAATACTATTATCATGATAAAAAACAAACTCACATTTTTAAATCATGAACTTTAAAGATGGGAGCAGTGTTATGCAAAACTATTATTTATCACTTTTGAGTTTATGAACGAAGTATAAACAAATCATTAGAATAACAACAAATGAGGGAACAATAAATTTCGCATATTTTTTCAAAATTAAGCACTACATTTGAGTGATATAGATTTATTTCGGCTTAATTACAGCTAAAAAATGACTACACGGAATAAATCAGCTATAAAGAATTGTTGATATGTTCAAAACACAAAAAGCAATGAGGTATTCACTATTATTATACATTTTGCTGGCAATGTTTGTCGAAATACATGGTCAGTCAGCAATTTTTTTACATCATTCAACCGGTCAAGGGGTTTTTGTTGATGGCAAGGTTGCTTCATGGATCAATCAATACAATTCCAAAAATGGCACAAACTATACAGTAACGGCAAGAGCATATCCGGGTACGCCATACCCTTGGGAAAACTATCCCTATGACTACTGGAATCTTTGGTTAAATGGACAATGTAGTACCGTAGATGCCAATACACAATGCCTTGGAAACATACTTCAGTCTTATGACATGGTGATTTTCAAGCATTGTTTTCCAGGTGCGGGTATTGGACCAGATCAAGGGACTCCCGCAGTTAACTCACCCGTGAAAACAATTGGCAACTACAAGCTTCAATACCGCGCCTTACGTAATTTAATGGACCAATATCCGGCTAAGAAATTTATTGTATGGACACTTGCGCCGCTTCATCGTCTTGGAACAACCACTGAGGAGGCGACAAGAGCACGTGAGTTTGTAAATTGGGTAAAATCAACATGGCTATCCGAAGACGGAAAGACTCACCCGAATATTTACATTTTTGATTTTTATAATCTGGTGGCAGAATCAAATACAAATCCGGTCAATGGTAAAGTAAACTGTCTAAAGTATGAATATGAGATTAGTCACTCAAATGGTGATTCCCATCCAAATTTACTTGCCAATCAGACAGTAGGCCCAGTATTTGCGGAATTCATTGTAAATACATTTAAAGGCCAATCAACCGGAATCAATGAATATGATAATAGAGATGAAATTATTATCTCTTTAGATCCCGGCCAACATCAATTATCAATAGATATTTCACAGACTGGTGAAAACAAAATGTCTGTCAGAATTTTCAACATCAATGGCCAGATGGTATATAATAATCCCTTTTCTGAGGAGTCCACGATGCTTATAAACACATCCGGTTTCCCAAATGGAGCATACATTATATGGATTATTGCGGGTCGACACTCCTTCGTCCAAAAATTTGTTATAACACGCAGGTGATTTTGGTAGGTTGACTATTAATATAGGGTTTGCTGTAAAAGTGCTATTATTGTATCATTGTATTGATATTCAATATGATACTTCGAATGCTTCATCTGTCTGTATTAATAAAAGTAAAAACCGCTATGTAAATTTGTTTCTGTAAAATTGGTATAGTTGAGCAATAGTAAAAGAAAGTCACGGTTGATAAATAGTTTTAAAGTAATAATCAAAAAGACTTACAACCATGACTTTCACGTGAGCAAATTACGAAGAAAAACTCAGATGACCTACTATCTCAGTTGATATATTATCAGGGAGAGGATCTGATGAGTGAGATACTAAGACTTGGCATACAAAGCCTGATGGAGCTGTAACGAGATGAACATATAGGTGTAGGTAGCTATGAGCGCGGAGATGAGCGCCGGAGCTACAGGAACGGCTATAAATCCAGGACTCTGTATACGCGTGTTGGTCCACTGGTTCTGCAGGTACCTCAGACCCGTGACGGAGCA
>JAGVVH010000468.1 GCA_019135895.1 Bacteroidota bacterium
AATGGTCATAAGTATTGTCGGCATGTTCCTTATTAAAACAAGTACAAACATGGCTGACTATTTTAAGAAAGATAATCCAACAAGAATATCGGAAGATTTAATGCAGAAAAAATTTGGGGGTTCATTTCCGGTTTTTGTGGTTTTTGACGGTGATGTACAAAGTCCGGAGGTTCTAAAGACGATGATAAAAACCGAGCAGTTCATGAAACAAGACCCGAATATCAGCATAACACAATCCGTTGCAGACCTGATAGAGCAAATGAATGATGCCATGCTGGAAGGAAAGAAGATACCTGATGACCGGACAAAAATTGAGCAATTATGGTTTCTTCTTGATGGGCAGGATGTCATGCCGCAGCTTGTTTCGGAAGATTTGGACAGGGGGATTATCCAATCAAAATTTGCTTCGGTTGAAAACAAGGAAATTGAAGCATTCACAAAGAAAATGCAACAATTTATTGAGGAAAACTCAAATGAAAATTGCAAAATTGAATTGACAGGTATGCCCTCTGTATATGTCAGATTAAATGACAGCCTGATTAAAAGCCAGTTCAGTAGTCTGTTGATAGCATTGGTTCTGGTGGTTCTGCTACAATATTAGTGTTATTCGGTTTTATGGGATTCACTGGTATTCCTCTCGATATAGCTACTGTGCTTGTGGGGAGCATTGCATTGGGAATAGGTATTGATTATTCAATACATTTTATCTCAGGATTTAATGCGCATTTGAAGGAGAACGGGGATGCTGAAAAAGCAATCGAAAAGACATTATTGTCAAGCGGCAAAGCCATAATAATAAATGTTACATCAGTTGCAGCAGGTTTTTTGGTATTGCTGTTTTCTCAGTTAGTGCCATTGCAGAATTTCGGTTTGCTTGTTGCAATAAGCATGTTTGGTTCAGGTCTTGGCTCTTTGACTCTTTTACCTGTAATACTGATTCTGGCGAACAGGAAACGTAAAATCATTGCAAACTAATTTATTCACTTATAAACATAAAAAAATGAAAGCAATAATTCATTCAGCATTAATAACCATTATGGTTCTGACGGCAGGAATATACCCTGCTAATGCACAGGATGCATCTACAATTTTAAAAAGAATGGATGACGTGATGTATTCCCCGAAAGATATGACAGGAAAAAATAAGATTGTCCTTATTGATAAAGCCGGAAAGGAAGAAGTAAGGGAAGCTACCATCCAACAGAAAGGGAATGATAAACGTATGTTTCGTTTTACAGCACCGGCATCGCAGGCTGGCATATCGGTATTATCTCTGCCTAATGATGTAATGTATTTGTATTTACCTGCATTTGGCAAAGAAAGAAGAATTGCCACCAGTGCTAAAAATCAGAATTTTGCTGGTACTGACTTCTCCTATGATGATATGGAATCAAAACCTTTTTCAGCAAAATACACTCCCAAATTAATTGAAGCCGGAGCAAATGTATTTACACTGGAACTGACTCCAATGACACAATCTGATTATTCAAAAATAGTTGTAACCATCAATAAAACAAACTTTTATCCTGAGACGATGGATTATTACGATAAAGGAAATACTAAGATTAAATCAGCAAAATACATATTCAGCAAAGTAGGCAACTATTGGAATGCTCAGGAAATTGAAATGACCGACTTCAAGAAGAATCATAAGACCAAAATGCAGATGTCGGACGTGAAATATGATACGATCAGATGCCCAAAAGCGTATCACTGGTTCTGTCGAGTGGCGGTTCAAAAGGACTTGCCCAGATTGGAGTGATTCATGAATTGGAAAGGCATGGTTTTAAAATTCATTCAATTGCCGGATCTTCAATAGGTTCTGTTATAGGTGGACTCTATGCAATGGGCAAATTGTCTGAGTACACTGACTGGGTTTGCAGCCTTACAAAGAAAGATGTATGGAGTTTAATGGATTTTACCATAACTTCTCATGGTCTCCTTAAAGGTGAACGGGTTTTTGAAAAGTTAAAAGCATTTATCCCGGATATGAACATAGAAGACATGAAGGTCCCCTTTACGGCCATTGCAACAGATATCCTGAATGAAAAGGAAGTGATTTTTGATAGAGGAAGTTTTTATAAAGCTATTCGGGCGTCAGTTTCAATTCCGGCCGTTTTTATACCGGTAAATTATAATGGTAGTATCCTTGTTGATGGTGGACTTCTATATCCTGTTCCCCTTGAATTTGTAAAACCTGCTGAAGGGGCTATAACAGTTGTAGTGAACTTATATGGGGATAGGCGCGAGAAGATCTCTGAACAATCAGAAACAGACAGGGATTATTCAAAAGGGTTATTTAATATTTTTTCGAAATTAATTTCAACCGGAGATAAACAAAGTATTGGCTATTATACCTTACTAACTACCACATCATCAGCAATGATACACAAGCTGGCGAAGGTAAGCATTGAAAAGTACAAGCCTGAAATAGTCATAAATATACCATACGATTCAGCAGGCACATTTGATTTTTATAAGGCTAAAGAACTTATTATGCTTGGAGAAGCTGAAGCAAGGGAGACAATTTCATCTTATTTGAACAATTATAACGAATGAAGACTAAAACAATAATCTGGGTAACAATATTTGCCATTGCAATGGGTTTTTTTGAAAGCGCCATCGTAATCTACCTGCGGCAAATTGTATATCCGGATGGATTTTCCTTTCCCCTTCAGCCAATCCCTGAAAGCCTTGCTACAACTGAAATATTGCGTGAAGCTTTCTCATTGCTAATGCTTTTATCAGTTGGCATTCTAACGGGGGAATCGACAATTACCAGGTTTGCTTATTTTATTTTTTCTTTTGCTCTGTGGGATATTTTTTATTATATCTTCCTGAAATTGCTAATAAACTGGCCTGAATCTCTTTTTACAATGGATATCTTATTTCTGTTGCCTGTAACCTGGATAGGCCCTGTAATAACTCCCGTCATTGTATCCGGTATTATGATCTTTTTGGCTTTACTCATACTCTTCTTTTCTTCCGTTAATGAAAGAGTAAAATTTGGAACTCATGAACTTTTAATATTTATTACAGGATCTCTGATAATTATAATTTCGTTTATTGCAGACTATACAAAGTTTATCTTAACTCATTTCTCGTTGAGAGATCTCTGGTCAATTCCCAGCGAAGACCTTTTTGCTCTGTCTCTTAAATACTATCCGCAGAATTTTTCATGGAACCTTTTTTGGGCAGGTATTATAGTGATTCTGTCAGGAATTCTATTTTTTACCCGGAGAAATATTTCGCATTTAAAAACCACAAAAATTATGGGAACATAATTTTAATTCAATAAATTATGAAAAAATTAAATCTTTTTGCAGTAATAATAGTTCTTGTTATATCTGAGAGTGTAATTTATGCTCAGGACGATTATAATCTTAAAATTTCAGGTTCACTGTTGACTGATGAACGCTTTCTGCTGACTGATAAAAATGATTGGGCATGGAATGAAAACCGTCTTACGTTAAAATTGGATAAAAAAATTACCAGCAGGTCAAAATTCTACAGTGAAGTCTGGCTTCGCAATATCGGTTTACCAAATATTACGTCATCTGCTGATTTATACAACAAGGGTATTGTTGACCCGGTTAATTTTGAATTAAGGGAAGCATATGTTCAGGTATTCGGCTTTCTTTCAAAGAACTTGGATGTAACAGTAGGACGTCAAAGAATCGTTTGGGGAACTGCCGATAAACTTAATCCTACTGATAACCTGAATCCTTATGACTTGGAAGATATTCTCGATTTTGGACGCCATAGAGGCTCAGATGCTATAAATTTGAATTATTATTTTAACAATAATTTCTCCCTGCAAGGAGTCTATATTCCAATCTTCCAACCTGCTAATATGCCAATTGGTATATACGCAAATGCTTTAACACCAGAAATGGAATTGCCACAGGGAATGGTATTGAATGAGTTTTCTGATACCATACTTATGCCACGATACAATCTGGCGCAGAGTTCAACGGCTGGATTAAAGTTTAAAGGTTTTGTAAAAGGAGTCGATTTTTCATTAAGCTATGTATGGGGATATGATGGTTTACCTTTCGCTACAAGGAACACTTTTATACCTGTCGATGCTTTTGGCAGCATAAATATAAATTCACAGCTTACATTTTCAAGAACTCATATTCTTGGCGTTGATATGGCAACAAGTATTGGTGGATTCGGATTATGGGCAGAAGCGGCTGCTTTTATACCAGACAAAAACGTAATAATGACAAATGATTTTTCAGCTTTTTATCCTGCTTCACCCGTCCCTGTGACCATAGATTCTTTGTTATTGGACTCTTCAGAACCATACGTGAGATTTGTGCTTGGCGGTGATTACAATTTTTCAGACGGTTCATACGTGAATTTTCAGTATATGCATGGTTTCATCAATGAACGGGGGCAGGGAAACCTTAATGATTATTTCTTTGCACGATATGAAAAGAAATTTTTTAACGAAAAATTAAAAATTGCCC
>JAGVVH010000077.1 GCA_019135895.1 Bacteroidota bacterium
GTACTGATGACCTATTTCGGTGTCAACTATTACCTGTCGGGGCTGCACTCCTATGCCGGCGGCGATGCAGTACCGGTACCGGCGTTTGTCTATGTGGCAGTGGCGGTTCTCATCTGCCTGGCGGTAGCAGCCGGATATAAATATAGAAGAGCACTGAGATGGTAAGGGGTTTTTACATTAAAACAAAAAAAATATTTTGGATACTTTTTTTATTTCTTGTTTTTTATTCATGCAAGGTTCATTTTTTAAGCGATACTCCAAACAATATAATAGAAAATGATAATGAATTAGAAAGAATTGCTTTGGTATTACTCAACATTTCCAATGCTGATGGTCATTATTCAATTTCAATTGTAAATTCAAAAATAGTTGAAACTGCAAAAAAAAATGATGATAATGAATCTGTTACAGTGCATGAGAATGATTTTGTGTGTTTTATTTTAGATAAACATAAAAATATTATTGACACGCTTTTGATACTTCAACCACTGCATCCACGCTTTGAGTATCCGGAAGATAACAATACCATTGGATCAAGAGTCATTGAACACAAAACTGGTGATGTGTTACTGAAGTTTTCTTATTCATCTGCCATGAAATATTTACGTATAGAAAAAGTTGAAGAAAACAATAATTTAAAATTGTTAGATATTTTAGAAATTCCTTTAATTCAATAAAATATATAATCCAAAGATTAAGAATAATGCAATTATTTAAAACAATTATACGAATTAGTGTTTTGCAATTATTTGTGGCATTATTAACGTCTGCAAGTGTTAAATCCCAAACATTTGCAGTTGACACAATCTTGTATAGCGGTAACCCAAAAAAGTTTATAAACCTTGTTTATATGGGAGATGGTTATCGAACGGAAGAAATAGCGACTTTTATTGAAAACGTAGTTACTACAAGTGATTATTTATTTACAGTTTCACCATTTGTAAATTATCGGAATTATTTCAACGTGTTTGCAATAAAAGTTAACTCCGATCAATCTGGAGCTGATCACCCCAGAACTGCGCCGGATTGCCCGTCTGAAATGATTCATCCTAAGTTGGAAGTCAATACATATTTTAATTCAACTTTTGATTATTATTCTATTCATCGTTTATTAGTTGCGAAAAACACTCAAACAGCATATAACGTATTGCTTGAAAACTTTCCGCTTTACGATAACACATTCATGGTAGTAAATACTCCATATTATGGAGGTTCGGGAGGTTGGTTAGCCGTTTCTTCAATAAATGAAGCATCAAATGAAATAGTGGTTCATGAAATCGGACATTCCTTTGCTAATCTGGCAGATGAATATTGGGCAGGCGATAGATACGCTGCCGAGAAAGCGAACATGACGAAAGAAAAAAATCCGGAATTTGTGAAATGGAAAAACTGGATTGGATATAATAATGTTGGTATCTATCAGCATAGTACATCAGGCATGTCTGCCAATTGGTACCGGCCACACAATAACTGTAAAATGCGTTATTTAAATAGTCCATTCTGCCCGGTCTGTAAGGAAGCTCTTGTTTTAAAAATTATTGAAAAATTTGGTTCTCCCATCTTGAAATACTATCCTGACCAATCCAATATATATTTGACCGAAGATTCTATACAATTTAACTTAAACATTATTAAACCAGCCCCAAACACAATAAGAGTTAAATGGCTATTAAATGGAACTGTTTTTAATATGAATACAGATTCTGTATCAATTTTTTCTAATCAATTAGCGGA
Source organism: Bacteroidota bacterium (assembly GCA_019135895.1). Lineage (GTDB taxonomy): Bacteria > Bacteroidota > Bacteroidia > Bacteroidales > WCHB1-69 > JAGVVH01. Next base: position 1,735 of record JAGVVH010000077.1, read on the forward strand.
AGGGAATAATACACTTCTTGTTGAAGTTTTAGACACAACTGATTTGATCAGAGCAGACAACCATAAAGTAAATAATACATTTACTGTTAGTTGGACAATAAGTACAACGCAAACAAATATTACTGACTCAGATTATATGAATAATTTTAAAGTATATCCAACACCTGTTTCTGATGATTTAATTATTGAAATAGAAGATAATGATCAAATTATAAATTTTGAAATATTTAATTTATTAGGTGAAATAGTTTACAAAGGCAATTTTGTTAAAAGAACGATTGTGAAAACAGATAATTTTGTTCCAGGCACCTATATTATTGCTTTAGAAAACGGACAAAAATTTGAATTTAGAAAAATCATAAAACAATAGGTTTTTTGTCTGACTAATATGCGTATGGTTGGAATTGATATTGCATATTGCTATAAAAATACGGAAGGCAACTATCATTAATTCAAATAATTGCCTTCATTTGTTTTTGTTGGTAGGGTGGAAGACCGGGCTCGAACCGGCGACCTCCAGATCCACAATCTGGCGCTCTCACCATCTGAGCTACAACCACCGTTTTTGCGGAGTACAAAGAAACAGCAAAAATCCCATTTTTGCAAGCAGTTATTTTTACTTTGTTATCAATTCATGCAAATAGTAACTTTGCCGCACCAAAAAACGGGATGGTATAATTATTGTGGCATCAGGGCATTTCCGATACATAACGTGACAGTTTGAGCAGGTTGAAGATCATAGACAACATCTCGGGACTGCAGGCAGTACAGCTGCTGAGATTCCTTACCTTTCTCATTATCAGTATCGTATTTACCAAAAGTCATCTCTCACGGACACAGATAGGTAACTGGGAACTGTTTCTCTTTATCTCCAGCCTGCTAAGCTTCTTCTGGGTCACCGGCATAATCCAGTCGCTTCTCACCCTCTATGAGCGCAACCGGACTTTCAGGAGCGACGGAACAAGGGAGGGGAGGAAATCACCCGAGATCTACAATGCGTTCCTTCTGATCTCTTTCTTTAGCCTGATGGTATTCATTCTGGGCATACCCATCAGGTTCATGCTCGAATCATCACAGGCAGATACTGACATACCCTATCCCAACCTGCTGCTGCTTTATATCCTGGTCAGCAATCCCGTTGCCCTCATTGAATACATCTACCTGCTGAACAAGCGTCCTCACAGGATACTCCAGTACGGTATCTATGGGTCTGGCTCATCACCCTTCTCCGTAGGTACACCCTCCTCAGGGTGTCACCGGAATTCATCATGGAACACCTCAGGGTGGGGATGCCTCTCATCCTTGCCTTCCTGATAAGCGGCTCGGCACAGTACGTAGACGGAATCATCGTCTCCGCCCGCTATTCCGATCCCGGTGTCTTTGCAATGTATCGTTACGGTGCAAAGGAGTTTCCCCTTGTTCTGCTCCTTGCCAACGGACTGAGCAATGCCCTCCTGCCTCAGTTCAGCACCAGGGAAGGGATGCGTGAAGCCCTTGTGACACTCCGGAAACGGTCAGACAGGCTGATCAAATACCTCTTCCCGATCTCAATGGCTACAATGCTCGTGGCCAGATGGGTCTACCCGCGCCTCTTCACCCCAGAATTTACACGGAGCGCTGACGTGTTCATGATCTACCTGCTTTTGATTATTCCAAGGCTGGTATTCCCTCAGACCATCGTGATAGGAAGACGTAAAACCAATGTGACACTCTATGCCGCTGCCATTGAATTAGCTGTAAACATCCCGCTCAGCCTGATGCTTATCAAACCATACGGGGTGGTTGGCGTGGCACTGGCAACCTTCATTGTCTATTTCCTCGAAAAGGTATTCCTTATCTATTATGTGTGGAAAAAAATGAAGATCAGACCCGCGGAATATATACCCCTTACCCGGTGGATCATCTATTCTGCACTGCTCATCCTGCTCTTTGTGCTGATTGACCATCGCATCATAGACATCTATTGATTCCCTCAAGGAAACTGAGGAAGTGCACATGCTTCTTACCCAATTCCAAAAAGAATTATATTTGGGACGTATTATAACGCCTGTAAAAAATGGCTTTTCACGACAGCAGTCTGGAGGATTATTTTGGCACATTCAGAAGGAATATTGTAGGGATTGACCAGAACTACATTTCTCCGTACGGTCTTAAGAAGATCATCTATTGTGACTGGATAGCCAGCGGAAGGCTGTACGGGCCGATAGAAGAGAAGATAAGCCATCTTATCGGCCCTTTCGTCGCCAACACACATACCGAAACCTCCGAAACGGGTTCCATGATGACATGGGCATATCATTATGCCCAGGAGATAATCAAGAAGCATGTGAATGCCGGGCCTGACGATGTACTTATTGCCGCAGGAGCCGGCATGACGGCTGTCATAAACAAATTACAGAGGATACTGGGGCTCAAGGGTTGCCTTTACCCCGGAAAGACAAGCTGTCTGGACGCTACAGACCGCCCGGTTGTCTTTATAACCCATATCGAACACCATTCGAATCAGACCTCATGGTACGAGACCCTTGCCGATGTGGTAATCATTGAACCGGGAAGCGACCTCACCGTTGACCCGGAGAACCTGAGGAAAGCGCTGGAAAAGTACAGCGACAGAAAGTTCAAAATAGGATCATTTTCGGGCTGCTCAAACGTAACGGGGGCTTTCACTCCCTATCACTCCCTGGCCCGCATAATGCATGAGCACGGCGGTCTCTGCTTCATTGATTTCGCAGCCTCGGCTCCATATGTTGACATAAACATGCATCCGGATGACCCGATGGAAAAGCTGGATGCCATTTTC
>JAGVVH010000226.1 GCA_019135895.1 Bacteroidota bacterium
CTGGATGCTCTGAATTCGGTTGGCATACATAACCCGATTATAGCCAGTTCTATCAACAAAATAGGTTTCAGGATGTCTGGTGGACAAGAGATATATGAAAGGTATCTGAATGAAAAAACATTCAGGCCGATCGCCATGCAGGTTCTCGCGGCAGGTGCCCTGAGGCCAGGGGAAGCAATTGAATATCTGGCCAGATTCCCGAAAATTGAGTCGGTCTTGTTTGGTGCATCATCGAAAGTTCATATTCAGGAGACAAAGGAGCTTATAGAAAAGTTTATGGGTTGATCACACTGCGACAATTGATAGAGAAAGTACAGCGAAGACGTTGTTTATGAAAGAGGTCTTTATCATATCTACTGGAGAAATAGTAAATGGCAAGACTGCCGGAGCAAGGCGTATGCTAAATATTGCCAGCTCATTGGCAGCAGTTAACGTCAATGTATTTCTTTGTTCATTGTCAGCAGTTAACCAGGCTCCGGTAGAAATTCCAGAGATAAAGCATGGAGTCTATTTCATGAAGAGTATTAATCCTGCCGGCGAAACGGGCCTTAATACGCTAAGGTTCGTACGAACGGTGAACAGCTTCATGACCAAGAGGGAATCTGAGATTGTGATATTCCTGTACCCGACAGTATTTGTTCTTAAAGATTTTTTCTATCTGGTATATTTCAAATTACTGAAGAGACGACGGTTTTTCTGTGAAATAAATGAACTTCGTGCAGCTTCTGCTTTCTCTGGTACCCCACCCGAAAGACCACTTGCATGGCTTTTATACTGGCTGAAGTCATCATTTGGATATGTTAAGTATAAACTGAATGAGTTTCAGGTGCTTTTTTATGACGGTATAGTTGTGATTTCTACCAGTCTCGAAAGTTTTTTTTCACATTACACAAGCAGAATACTTAAAATACCGATCTTATGTGATTCTGACCTCATTGATGATTTTACACATCCCCGGTTTTCTCCAGACTCTCCTTTCAAAATTTGTTTCGCAGGCTATATCAGTTTTGAAAAGGAGGGATTTGACATTCTGTTAGAAGCACTTTTCAAGGTGAATCAGGATTACAGGACAGAATTGTTCCTTTACGGCATACTTGAGGATACAGACAGGATTAAGCTGGAAAAGCTTTCTGCCGAATATAATCTTCATGATAAAGTTTTTTACATGGGGAATATTGAGCCTGAAAGATTGCAGGATGAATTCAGAAAATATAACCTTTTAATTCTGCCACGCCCTCTTAAAAAAAGGACAAAGTATGGGTTCTCCACAAAACTATCCGAATACCTTGTTTCAGGAATTCCGGTTCTGGTTACTGATGTCAGCGATAATGCTTTATATATCAGGGATGGGTTCAATGGTTACATTATAACCCCGGGATCTGCATCTGTAATGGCAGATAAAATCCTTGAAATCATAAGGGATTACAATTGGGAGGCTAAGATTCTGGTAGAGAATGCGTATCAAACAGTGAGAGAGAAATTTGATTACAGGTTGTTCTCATATGACTATGTGAATTTCTTTTGGTCAGAAGAAAGGAAACAGATAAAGTGAAGATACTTTTCGTCATAGATACTCTGGGTCCGGGAGGTAAAGAAAGACGACTAACGGAACTTCTGAAAGCTCTGAACAAGCATCATGAAATCTGTTTTGAGCTTGTGGTCATGAGCGAGAGTATTCATTACACGGAAGTACATGAGATGGGAATTAAATTTCACAAAATCATAAGAAAGACCAAAAGAGATCTGACTGTTTATAAAAAGCTTTATGATCTCCTTCGGCATTATAATCCTGATATAGTACATTGTTGGGACAGTATGACAGCTGTTTATATGGCTCCGCTTGCCAGAATTCTGAAAATCAAGTTAATAAATGGCATGGTGATAGATGTGCCATCAGGGATCAAAGTTTTAAATAAACACTGGATTAGAGGAAGGTTGACCTTCCCTATGTCCAGGGTTATCGTTGCCAATTCGAACGCGGGTCTGAAAGCCTATTGCGTCCCTGCAGATAAAGGAGTAGTAATTCATAATGGCTTTAATTTCAGCAGGCTGGAAGGAATTACTCCATGTCAGGAGATTATTGAAGAGTTGAATATATCAACTAACCTGATAGTGGGAATGGTTGCCACTTTCTGGGAGCGGAAAGACTATGCCACTTTTTACAAAGCAGCACACATTTTGTTGAAAAAGAGGAGTGACGTTACATTTCTTGCAGTAGGTTCAAATACTGATTCTGAAGAGTCATTGAAATTGTTGGATAGTGAATTCATTCAATATTTCAGGTTGCTTGGCAAAAGCACTAATGTTGAATCATTAATCAATATAATGGATATAGGAGTGCTAGCAACCTTTACTGAAGGTATATCCAATGCTGTACTGGAATACATGGCTCTTGCTAAACCTGTTGTAGCAACTGGCGGAAGCGGAACTGAAGAGTTAGTGGAAGATGGTATAACAGGATTTCTTGTTAGAACTTCTGATCCGCTTCAATTGGCAGAGAAATTAGAGATACTCCTCAATAATGAAGTATTGAGAAAAGAAATGGGATTAGCAGGGCATGAACGAGTAGGCAAACACTTTTCTATTAATCGGATGGTCACTGAATACGTCAATTTATATAAACTCATTGCTTGATAGCAATAACATTGAGTAAAGAACTGACAATGGCAGAAGTAAAAAGGATATTGATTATTGACTTCACAAATTATGAAGATTATCCTGTCGGGGGGTATCTTTCTTTTGCCAGGAATCTAATGTTCTCATTCGGACCATCATTGGCTCTTGTAGGCATTACCACCTCTAATGAGGATCCTGTGGGCAGATGGTACAGAAAGACCATAGATGGCACTTTTTATGACTTTTTTGCCATTGCCAGGTATAATAAGGCAAAAACTAAGCATGTAATTCCTGACAGACTTGCAAGCTATTGTCTGGTTGCTTCTGGCAGTTGGCAACAGATTTGAGAATATCTGTTTTTGTTTCGCCGGACTGGAAAATCCACTTTCGATATCCAAATACAGGTATGCTCATTTTTTTTCCACACAGTTTGAAAGGATTTTTTTTAAACAAATAAAAAAGATTGATACAATCTTAGCTTCGGGTGACAGTAATGCAATCAGGGAAATGATTGTGAGAAGCAAGGGTGTGTTGCATGCAGATCAGATAACAATGTTCCCAAGCCGGATTAATACGGATATTTTTAAGTTGCTTGACAGAAATGAGATCAGACAGAAGCTGGGTTTTTCACCAGGTACGACTATCATTGTTACAACAGGCAGATTGGCTCCTTTAAAAGGATGGAAATTCATGATAGATAGTTTCAAACTGTTCAGGAGTAAAATATCATCAGACACACTCTTGTTTTTTATTGGAGAAGGGGAGGATTATGATTCAATTTTGGAGTATATTTCAGATAATAATTTGGCAGAACACGTTATCCTGGCCGGGAAAAAAAGCCAGGTTGATGTAGCTTTGTTTTTGAATGCAGCAGATCTCTTTATAATGGGATCTTATAAAGAGGGTTGGTCGACATCTCTGATGGAAGCAATAGCATGTGGGGTTCCCGCGTGTGTGACAGATTTCAGTTCGGCTTCAGAGATTATTATAGAAGGAGAAAATGGATTTGTCGTAAAAGAACGTAGAGAGGATCTCTTTGTTGAAGCCATGGTGAAATCTGTGAAACTTCCAAGACCTGTGAGAAATGACATTGTTTTAAGATTTGCCGCGGACAAACTAAAGGAAGATTTATTAAAACATTGGCCATTATTATGAAGAAGATTCTACGAAAGATACTGCAAATATACCAGGTCTATTTCAAATGGAGGAAGTATTCATTTGGCAAGAATCTTCATGTTGGAAGGGGTGTGATTATGTGGGCCAGAAATGGAATATCAATCGGAGACAATTTTTATATGGGAAAGTATTCGCAAATAGAATGTGATGCTATAATAGGTAACGATGTAATGTTTGCAAATTTTGTCTCACTTGTTGGCAAATATGATCATAATTATACTCAGGTTGGTGTGGCCATGCGGCATGCGAGCAGAATAAGAGATGATAATTACAACTGGAAAGGGATTAACCAGAAAGTAGTAATTGAAGATGATGTTTGGGTAGGTCATGGAGCTATTATTCTAACGGGAGTTACAATTGGCAAGGGAAGCATTATTGCTGCAGGTTCAGTGGTAACATGTAATGTTGAACCTTATTCGATTTACGGTGGCAATCCGGCCAGAAAAATCAAGGACAGGTTTTTAACACAAGAGGATAAGGCTGAGCACATAAGACTATGTTCTCTGAAGGAAGTACATGTTGAGGAGAAGAATAATGATAACAGAAACTAATATTTCTTATAATGTCATCATATGTTAAAGAAATCGATTCCCGGGAAGATATTGAAGAGGTAAACATCTTTAATATCAGGATTAATCCGCTGAGAAGATCTGAATTTCTTGCAATTATTGAAAGTGCTATCAGGAACAGGCGGCAGCTTGCTCAATTTGGGGTCAATTCCGCAACAATAAATGACATTGTCCGGAATGATGAATTCAGGAATACTATCAATAGTGCTGATCTCGTGCATATTGACGGCATGTCTGTGGTCTGGGCCTTGCGGTCATTTGGATATGCTGTACCCGAAAGGGTAGCAACTCCTGATCTTGCAGATGACATACTTGCTATGGCAAATCGCGAACGGATGAGTATTTTCCTGTTTGGTGCGCAGGAGAATATCCTTTCGGAGTGCAGGAATAATATTGAAAAGAAATTTCCAAAAATCGTAATCGCCGGAAGTCGTAATGGTTATTACAGGCCTGAAGAGGAGAAAGACATATTCGACCTTATAAACAAGGCTAACCCTGACATTCTGTTTCTCGGGATGTCCTCACCAAAGAAGGAGCTCTTTTTCGAAAGCTACAGGCATAAACTGAATGCAAGGTATATACTTGGTGTAGGGGGTTATTTCGATATCATATCAGGTCATATCAGGCGAGCCCCGCGATGGATGCAGGATACCGGCCTTGAATGGTTGTTCAGACTCATCCAGGAACCAAGGAGGCTTTGGAAAAGATACCTGATAGGAATATTCCAGTTCTTCTGCCTGGTAACAAAGGAAAAATTCAGGAGAG
>JAGVVH010000389.1 GCA_019135895.1 Bacteroidota bacterium
GCGGAAAAACATGAAGGGGGATTCGTGACCGACAATATTCTTTTTCCCCAGTTTTTCAGGGATTACGATGTGCTGGCCGCGGGGTACCACCCTTATTATGTTCCCGGAGAGGGGATACTTGAATCACATTTCACTATATTTTTCTTTACTCTATATGCATTGATATATAACTATTTAGTAAAACTAATAAGTATTTGAAAGTAATAAAATGTAAAGAAATAACGAAAAAGTTTCAGTAGAAGTTTCAGTAATTTGTATATTTACAGCTGTTTTTAAAGATAAGCTATTATATGGGCATCACTTTCAATCTGGAACTGAATAACAAACCTACAAAAAATAAAACGTATGTCGTTTTGCTGAGGATTACCCAGGATAAGAAACATATCAGAAAAAAAACCACCGTCGAACTTAAAAGTAAAAATGATTTTAATCCCAAGGCAAAACAGGGGAATTGGATAAGGACTTCTGAACCTAACCACAAAAAATGGAACCAGGACCTTGCTGATGAGATTGAGGACGCAAAGAACACATATAAGAAATTAAGAAATTCAGGCCTGGCCACAAAGGAGCTCATTAAAGAAAAGATTACATCTGCCGACACTTCCCCTTCATTCCTGGAATTTGCCAGACAACGTACAAAGGATATTTATAACGAAGGTGGTTATAGGAATTTCAAGAAATATAACGGTTTCTGCAATAAGCTTTATACTTACTTGACGGAAATAAACAAGAAGGATTTGCTCTTTTCAGAGATAACCACGGCCTTTCTGGCGAAGTTTGAAGCCCATCTTTATACCCTGCATAACATCCGTAATCCTGAAGCTACATTGCATCCAAGCACCATCTCTTTAACCCTGAGAATCTTTAAGACGCTTATAAACCGTGCTATTAGTGTAGAAAAGATCATCAAGCCTGAGATGAACCCTTTCCTGGGATTCAAATATGCGCAGGAAAAGAGTGCAATGAAGGAGAAATTGAATTCAGTAGAAATAGAGCTGATTGAAAATCTGGATCTTCCTGAAGGAAGTCTGATCTGGCATTGTAAAAATTATTTCCTGTTTTCCTATTATATGGCTGGTATCCGTGCAGGAGACTTAATACAACTGCGCTGGAGCAACATCACTACTGATGGCAGACTGGAATACCGGATGGGGAAAACAATGAAAGACAGGAGTATCAAATTGCATGAAAAGCCTAAGTCTATTCTTAAATGGTATTATAAAGAGAACAGCAAACCAACTGATTACATTTTTCCACTGCTCGACAACGATGCACCATATGCTAAGGCTATCACAGAAGATCAACGAGCAACATTGCCACCTGATATGATTAAAAAGCTGTTAAATGATGTTAACAGCAAGAATGTACTAATAAATAAATATCTGAAAAAGATTGCTACACTGGCCGGCATTATCAAGAACATCAGTTTTCATATTTCAAGGCACAGTTTTGCCCGCATCGCTAAGGATAGAAGGGTAGATAGCAATCATTTAAAGAATATTCTCGGTCATTCCGACATCAAGATCACAGAAGCATATATGGGCAATTTTGACACAGAGGAAACAGATAAGGTGATGGATTCCATTTTCGAGAAAGCAGAGGATGGTAAAGAAAAAATTAAAAAGATGCTGAAACAGTTGGCTCCATCAGATTTGGAAGAAGTCCTCAGAGAAATGAAGCAGGGTAAATCAGACGATAATTCAGAAGCATCAAAACAGTAATTAGCTCATGGAACCGGACATATTAACAGATGAAAAATTTCAGGCCGTCACCGGGTATTCTCTGGATGAACTGAAGTTGTTAACGTCTCCCAAAAGTTATGAGGTTAATACAACTAAGTTCAGAAAAGAGGATTTCATCAAAGTGATAAAAGGTGGTCCGTTTGAGGAGTTCAGCGAACACTTATACTATTTTTTGCTCATAGCTCGTCGAAAGTATGAAAGTTTTGATAACAACAGGTTACAACGATTACATATTCATCGGAAGGACTTGCTTTATAGAAAAGAGCTCGTTTTATCCTTAAAGAAATTATTTACTGGTGGCATTCTTGAGTTCACCATTACAAACCTCGATAAACCACATAAAATCCGTGATCCAAAAATAGTCAGACTGTTGCAGTCTGGCGTAATCTCTACCCTGGAGGAAGCAATCAGGTCTCTGCGATTGAATTACGTCGCGTTGTCCGAGGAAGAAGTGATCAAAGATATCAATGGCCAAAAGGATGTTTTATGGATTAAAACATGGATGGAATCAATAGGATACCTTGATCCTGATTATGAAAGTTTCACGCTGACTGACTTTGATAAGTATTTCACTAAACTCGGTATGTCAGCTACCTTGCCTGATCTGAAGAACAAATTATTTGATACACTAATTTCTGAATACGCCAGTGAACACCCTTATGAAGAAGCCATATCTGTTCAATGTTTGGATAGGATTCTAAATGAAATTGGCGAGGTACTATCAAAGAAGGGAGTGAAGCAGTATACCATTGAGGAAAAAAGGGTTGCCTTCCTTTTAAGTGTTATACTTCGCCAGGACACTTATTTGAAAGATGGTCTAGTTGCAAAAATCACGGATATTAAAATCAAAAACAAGGACCTTCGATACATTCACGACGTAATGAAATATTATGAATTTATTGAGGATTACAGAAGGGCATCGAAGATCAAGAAAAGCCTGGAGAACAAAATCCGGAAGATGATTGAGGATTATAGAGAGTCAGATGACATTGAAGATGTCAACGAAAAGCTACAAGTACTTAAATTCCAGTGGGTACATCGGACAGAATGATTTTTTATGAAACTTCCAAGCGATATTTGAAACTAATTACCATAAAATTTTATCAGTAATCAGTTTCAATATCTTCATTATCTGTTACTTAAGTTTATTTATTTTTGCTTGCAAAGAAGTAAAAATTCAAAATTTAAGTTA
>JAGVVH010000138.1 GCA_019135895.1 Bacteroidota bacterium
CAGATTAATCGCAAAGCAACAGATTGAACTCTTCCAGCAGAAAGCTCTTTAGTTATCACTTTCCAAAGCAGAGGGCTTATTTCATAACCAACCAGACGGTCTAAAATTCTTCTTGCCTGTTGAGCTTCCACTTTTGCCATATCTATTTTGCCGGGGTTTTTAATTGCTTCATTAATTGCCTGTGAAGTTATTTCATTAAACACAATCCGATAAACAGGTTTATTTTGCAGTTCTTTCTTTAGTGCTTCTGTTAAATGCCAAGCTATAGCTTCACCTTCACGATCATTATCACTTGCCAGAAAAACACTATCCGCAGCCAAAGTTGCCTCTTTTAATTCAGAGATAACTTTGCTCTTGGATTTATCCATTATATAATCAGGTTTAAAATTCTGCGAAACACTCACTCCCAATTCATGCTTTGGCAGATCACGGATGTGTCCCATCGATGCTTTTACATTATATTTATTCTTCAGAAATTTGCTGATTGTTCCTGCTTTTGCAGGAGATTCTACTATAATTAGTCCTTTGCTCATATCTTTCCTTTTTACCAATTAACGCTTACTATCTCACTTATTCTGTATCATACATTCCGCAGCATTTCTTATATTTTTTTCCGCTTCCACAAGGGCAGGGATCATTTCTTCCAACTTTGGGAGCTACTTTAACAGGGCGGACTTTTTCTATTTCGCCACCCGGATTATTATATTGAGGGGGGGCAGTCATATTTTGATTCATCTGCTGTTCTTGCTGTGCTTTTAAAAAAGCATTCAAGTCTTGATGAGTTAAGTTCGCATTCTTCAAAAAGTTTTCCATTTGTTCTCGAGATAACACATAAGTAGTAAATACTTTTCGGGAAACATTTTCCTGGATGCGGGCAATTAAACCTTGAAACAGGTCATAACTCTCTTTTTTATATTCAATTAATGGATCCTTATTCGCGTAGGCCCGTAAATATACACCATCTTTCAGAAGGTCCATTTCATGTAAATGATCGCGCCATTCATCATCTACAACTTCCAAAAGAGCTCGTCTTTCAATATTTCTAAGTTGTTCTGATCCAATCTGTCTTTCCTTATTTTCATAAGCGGAAAGCGCATATTCCAAAAGGGTATTTTCCAGCAGCTCTCTATTTAAGTGGTCGCTAAATATATCTTTAACATTAAGACCCAGATTTAAATTTCGCTGAAACCACTGACAGATGCGTTCCAGATTCCAATCCTCAGGATAACTATGAGGTGGAATATATTCGTCTAGCATATTTACGATAGTATCTGTGATCATTTCCAAAATTTCATTTTTCAGGTCATAACCCTTCAACACACTACGACGATAAGAATAAATAACTTCGCGTTGCTGATTCATTACTTCGTCATATTTAAGCAGTTCTCTCCGGATTTCAAAGTTATGTTCTTCCACTCTTTTTTGAGCTTTTTCCACTGCTTTAGTCATCCACGGATGACGAATTACATCTCCAGATTTTAAACCCATTTTCACCATCATCGGAGCTATCCTATCAGAACCAAAAAGACGCATTAAATCATCTTCCAGAGAAAGATAAAATCGGGAAGTTCCAGGATCACCTTGCCGGCCAGCTCTTCCTCGAAGTTGTCTATCAATACGTCTACTTTCATGTCTTTCACTACCAATTACATGAAGTCCATCCAAGGGTAGGCCATAGGGATATTCCTCCGTTAAGGTTTTCGGTAAACCCACATAGCTTTCATATGGACCTTCCACAACTCCTTTGCCAAGCTTTATATCAGTACCTCGACCAGCCATATTAGTAGCGATAGTTACAGCTCCAGGTTGACCTGCTTCTGTAATTATTTCTGCTTCTCTTTGATGTTGACGAGCATTTAGTACATTATGAGTTATTCCTTTCCGTTTCAGCAACCGGGAAATAATTTCGGAGACCTCTACGCTCACCGTTCCGACCAAGACAGGCTTTTGCTTTTCATGCCAATAGATTATTTCATTGATAATTGCCTGATATTTGTCATTTTTGCTTAGGTAAATCAGATCATCATGGTCGATTCGCGTAATAGGTACATTGGTTGGAATCACCATCACTGGCAGATTGTAAATTTCCATAAACTCTGATTCTTCGGTAACAGCAGTTCCTGTCATTCCGGATAATTTATCATACATTCTAAAGTAGTTTTGTAAAGTAATAGTAGCAAAGGTTTGCGTGCCAGCCTCAATTTCCACATTTTCTTTTGCTTCCAGAGCTTGATGCAAGCCATCGGAAAAACGACGTCCCGGCATTTGTCTACCAGTAAATTCATCTACTATTATTACCTTGTTATCAATAACCACATATTCCTGGTTATTTTCAAAGAGGGTAAAAGCTCTTAGCAGCTGATTGATATTATGCAATTTCTCACTTTTATCCATAAAGCGATTGGTTTGAATTGCTTTCTGCTGTTGTTTTTCTTCTTCAGAAAGGGCTTCATTGTTATCTATCTCAGCCAGAATTTCATCGAGGGATTGGACCACGAAGAGGTCTTTATCTTTTTTGGAAAGCATTTCGCGCCCTTTTTCACACAGGTCAACGCTGTTATGTCTTTCTTCCACCACAAAGAAAAGATTATCGTCCAATTCATTCATCTTTTTATCCCTAAGATAGATGCCCTCTATGTCATTCACCATTTTTTTCAGCTCACCATCCTGCATCAATTTCATAAATGCTTTATTTCGAGGAGCTGCTCGTTTCAATAAAAGAAGGTTTTTTGCTAAGCGATTGTTGTCAGCATTAGGATTATTATCATTTAGATCTTCATTAATTTCGCTTAAATACCTTTGCACTAAAGCATTTTGCGTTTGAACCACTTGAGCAATTAAAGGACGTAATTCTCTATAAAAATTCTTATCCTGAGCAATAGGACCACTAATTATCAAAGGTGTTCTGGCTTCATCAATTAAAATG
>JAGVVH010000040.1 GCA_019135895.1 Bacteroidota bacterium
TTCAATGGCAACTTTTGCCTTGAACTCCGAATTAAATTTTCTTTTACTTTTCATACAGCAAATTTATTGGTTTTTTGTTTATACTTGCTGTCTAATTTTTGGGGAGTATTATAATTCTCCATCCTGATGATACTAATGGTCGTTGTTATACCAGAAAATAGTAGGTAGGGTAGTCTTTCCTGGATATTATCAATATCAAATATCATTTTTAGATACGTTGATCCCTCGTGACACGTTGATTTATGTATACGACACAATAAGACAAGATTATTATACTGATTTTGATGTTAGTTCAGCATGCAATAGAGTTGTAGGAAATATCTGCAACAACATTATAGAAATTTAAAGGGTTGAGACCATAGATTCAATTTTGCTATCATTGTATCGTGAGAAGAAATGTTTATTCAATCATCGCATAAAAGCAATAGCAGTTTTTGGTTGTAAAGGAGATACTTTGTAGGTTCTCCGAAACCTGAAAATTCAAAGAAAATACCGCTAAAAATCAGTTCGAGGTCGTAACAAGGTCCGGAAAAAAAACAGACATTCAAATTTTTTGTGAATGTCTGCTTTCGTAGTGTGGTCCCTCTTGGGCTTGAACCAAGGACCCTCTGATTATGAGTCAGATGCTCTGACCAGCTGAGCTAAGGGACCTGCTTCCTTGCGGAATAAATGTGGCGGCAAAAATACGTTTTTTTTTTATTTTTTCAAACAATCCTTCAATATTCTTCTCTTATTATTTTTTAGTTTTTTTGACTTTTAGACTTTCATCACCGAAGGAGTAGGTGATACCGGCCAGTATGTTGATACCGAAGTTCTTGAAATCATAATATTTAGCATAGTTTTGGCAAGCAATATTGTTGATGTTGGCAAATGCAGAGAATTGCGGAGTAATGATATATTCAAATCCTACTCCAAAGTCTAAAATAGGACTCATCTTTTTTGCTTCGTAAATACCTGAAACAGAGTTTGGAATAAGCGCCCAACGATCAAACTCAATATCAAAATTGAGTCCAATGATGTATTTGCTTTTTATCGTGTATTTTCCACTGAAAGCAACTTGAAAAGTGGGTTTATACCAGGCATAATCAACACCTTTTAGGAAATAATACCCCCAGTAATTGGCATCCATATTCAAGTAGAGATGATCAAGAACTTCCCAATTCAAATTAAAACATACATTGAGTTTATTGCCGTCGGCGTAACGTACATCGAATTGATTTTTTAGTAATGAGGCAGTGTCCAACATGAAGAAATGCATATCATTTTCGTAAGAATATCTTGCTGATATGTGATAATTCAGTTTTTTGACTAGATTGCCCTTAATTCCTCCGTTAATACTGATTCTGTTTTTAGTGAATTTAAGAGTATCAAGATGTGGCTTGAGATAAGGGTTTTCATATAACATATCTTTAAGAGAATTATATTGAACTCCTCCGTCAACTCCTGCATAGATAGTCAGAATACCCGGGATAATACCCAATTGTATTTCGCCAATAGGATATACCGGAACTTTGGTCTCTCCATAATTGTTTATAATAGGAATTCCCAATCCGAATAAAAGGTGATATTCTTTAATGGTGAATTGAACAGTTGGTTTTACCTCAATTTTCATACTGTTGTCAATTCTTTTCATGCCAAGCAAAGTGTCAGCCCAGCTATTATTGTAATAGTCAACATCAAGATCAATCCGATAATTCTGACTTCCTGATATTTTTATAAAACGTGCATCATAGGCAAAGAATGCATTCAACCCGATATGATTTTCCATGTCTTTTGCATGGGTGTATAGGAAGTCATAATTTACTCTTGCATCTTGTTTCAGCTTTTTGTCTTCCAAAATAAAGTTTGAGCGGAGACCCAATTCAGCTTTCAAGTGGTGAAAAGAGTTATCGAGAGTGTCACTATATATTGGCCCTGTGTAATATTCCACTTGTTGAGGTGTCAGATTGGCACTATTCAATCCGTACAATTTTGCCAATTCGTGATTATAGCCTACGGATGAATATAAAGTTTGGTTTTTGAAAAAACGATTGAAGAAAAGTAATGTTTTTGTATCACTGGTAGGAGCGTAAGCATATTTTTGCATATTATTTCCTATTTGAGGAGCCCATGATGAAAAATGATGGAAGTTGAGGCCGTATGAATATTTTCTATTGTCGGGATTATGAATAGATAGTTCAGCCAGTGGGGTCAGAGGATATCCAAAACCAACTTTAAGAAAATCACGGTAGAGGCGTTTCATTACATCGGCAGGCATCTTTTCAGCTTTTATGGTTGCCGGTTCAAAAGTAACATCCTCCCTTTGTGCTGTTATATAGTAGTCGAAATCAACTTTAGGAGAAACCGTATCATTGATAATGGCTTTTTGATTTATTTTCTGAAAATTAAGTATTTGAGGTTTAAAATCCAAACGAAGTCTGGCAGTATCAATGATCTGTCCTTCAACAGCGTTAAATGTCAAAACTAAACTGAATATAAGAATAATATATTTTTTCATTTTTGTATTTTTATCGAGGTGATTATTTTCAAGGTTAGATAATAATTTTATTCTTCTGACTCTTCTTGATTGTCGTTACTTTTATTGACGCTATTTTCCAGTTCATTGACAATTACTATCTTTTCTTTGGCAATTTGTACCAGATCTTCACCTGTGTAATTGTCAACAATACTTTGGTAGGTGTAACGAGCCTGAAAATAGTTTCCCTGGGCTGCATAAAGATCGCCATAAAGAATGAAAGTAGAGGCAAGCCAGTATTCGGAACTGTAGCTTCCTGCAAGCATATCGGTGATCTTTTTCTCACATGTTTCAAGATTTCCTTCTTTGAATTCTATCAGACATATAAGGTAGGCTGCTTCAGCAGAAATATCGTTGATAGAGGCAAAAGCAAGTTCATTCAGATGTTTTTTTGCAGTGGAGTATTCTCCTAGTTCCATCGCGGATTTTCCGGCAATAAGTTCAGCTTCACTAATTAAATCCTGATCTTTTAATTCTGAATTAATAATATTCGTTGCGGCATTCAGTGCATCTCGGTAGTTCTTTAGTTCAAAGGCACATCTCATCAGACCATTATTACCATAGTCGATGTGATTTTGGGTAGAGGCAATTTCAATCAGTTTAGTAAAATAGGTCATTGCCTTTTGATATTCTTTTTCATTATAAAGAATTGTTGCAGCTTTTCGAAGGGCAGTTTCATTGTATTCTGTCTGGTAATTGTTGATAAGCTTTTCGTAATCAGTCAAAGCTTTGTCAAAATTATTCATTCCGTATTCACATTCAGCTTTGCTGAAGTAAGCTTTTGAAGCAAATAGTCCGTTAGGAAATTGTTGTAAATAATTCTCAAAACTCTTTACAGCAGCTTCACAATCTCCACGATTATATTTCGTTTCAGCTGCTTTGTAAGAAATTGAATCTTGTTTTGAGGATGAGATATTCATGTTCTTGTTTTTAATATAATCAAAAAACTCGCCTGTGTTACCTTCTTCGGTATATATGGTTTCCAGATTGGCCATGGCATCTTTTGCTTCCTGGGAGCCTGGATAGGTTTCAAAGACATATTTGAAAGTCGCGATGGCCAATTCCTCTTCCTGAGTGTTGATATATGCCTGTGCCAGTTTGTTGTATGCTTGGCGGATAAGTTGGCTTTTGGGATACTTGGAAATAAAGTTCTTATAGGCTGAAATTGCCATGGAATAGTTGTTTTGAGAGTGATAAGTTGTAGCCAATTCGTATTCTGAATCGTCAATGTAGGTAGAACGCGGATAGTATTGAATGAGTTTCTCTAGCTTTTCAATTTTTTTATCCTGATTCTTCATATATCCGTAGCATTTTGATTGTTGATAGAGCGCATAATCAACGTTATTAAGCCCCATCTTCTCGCATTTTTCATAATAGAAAATGGCAGATTTTAATTCCTTTTGCATGAAATAGCTGTCTCCAAGTCTGGCTGTTGCATCAGCTTCAATTTCGGGATTGTCAACTGATGCCTTCTTTTTAAGGAAGTTTTGGAAAGCATTAATAGCTTCCATGTACTGACCTGTTTTTATTGCACTATAGCCATAAGAGTATAAAGAAATAGCATAGTTTTCATCATGGGAAGAATTTTCATTTTTATGATAAGATTGGAAATCATAATAAGCTTCCTTATAATTTCCTGCACGGTAATTGGACTCTGCTTTCCAATATTGCGAAGAGAGTCGCAAATCTTTGTTCATTGGGTAAGTTAAGGATTTATTCAATAAAGAAATAGCTTCCCTGTATTCGTTATTATTGATGAGTTCCATTGCTCTAAAATGAGTGCAGCGTTGGTATGCGTACAATAATTCGGGACTTTTGCTTCTGATATTTTCTAATGATTTAATGGCTCCCTGATAATTTTTTGTTGACAAGTATATGGATGATAGATATGAGTTGGCTTCTTCACTCCTGGATGAATTTGGATATTCATTGATATAATTTTCCAATGCTTTGATTGCACTATTGAATGGGCTTGATGAGGTGGCAAATTGTAGTTTAGCATAATTGTATAATGCATCTTCTTTGATTTCAGAGTTATAGTCAAGTTTGGAAGCTTCTAGAAAACTCTGAGATGCCAATGCCAGTTGATTGAGGTGAAGGTAACAATCCCCAATTATATAAAAGCTGTTTTGAGCAAGAGTATCCTTATCTTTAGTGGTTTTTGAAAGATACTCGATTGATTTTTGATAATTTTGAGTCTCATAAAGAGAATAGCCGATGGCAAAAAGATCGTTTTTGGCAATTTCTTCTTTTGTGGATGAAACATAGTTCTCGAAGTAGGGTAGTGCCGCTTCATATTTACCTAAATTATAATGCGAAAGCCCAATAATTCTATTCATTTCAGGCTGATTTTTGGCTGATTGGTTATTCAGAAGGGGCGTGGCTGTTTTTATCAATTCAGCATATCTTCCTTGAAGAAAGTAAATTTGAGAAATATAAATCGGTACAATATCACGATATTCGATTTCATTTTTTAGCAATTCAAAATCTTCAAGGGCAGCTTGATACTGCTTTTCTTCATAGGCAATGTGAGCAAGATAATAAACAGCTCTTAAACGGTAAGGTCCTTCGTTGTTTCTTGCTTCGTTCAACAGTGCTTTTGCTTTATCCAATTCATCTGTGCAGAAATATGAATACCCTTTTTTAAATTTGTACTCAGCCAGATCTTCTTTTTTAATTTGTCTTTCATCAATCAATTCATAATGTTCAATTGCTTTTTTGTATTGTTTTTTGTAAAAAAAGAATTTTCCCAAAAAATAATTGGCTTCCGGAACAAAAGCATGAACCGGATATTGGCGGACAAAATCCTTTAACAGAAAAATGGCATCATTGTTATAAAGATTGGCCGCACAGACACCCATGTAGAAATATGAATTGGATTTAATATCCTGTTGTTTGTCTGAAGTGTTTTCATAAACATATTTGAAATATTGTTGAGCTGAGCCATATTTCTCTTTTTGAAAAAGTTCCATCGCCTGATTGAATTCATACTTTGGAGAGTCATAAAAAACAGGCTTTTGTGCAACTAAAGAGGATGAAAGAGAAATAATGAAAAGAGAAATCAAACAATTGAATGTTATGTGTTTCATATATGATTGGGTTTTACGGTAATTATCTTAATTTAACGAACAAAAATATAAAAATGATATGGGTTAAATACTTGAATGTAGCTATTTTTTCAACAGTCCACTTTTAATAAAAAGGAAAATTACAGAGTAGAAAATATAATGAAAAAGTACTATTCGGTAAATTGATCTATTATATTGCAAATATTTGAAAAGACAATTTCAATCTCTTCGGAACCATTTACCTGAAATAGTTTCTGCTGTTTTTCGTAATAATGTATCAAGGGTTCAGTATAAGCCTGATAGGTCTTTATTCGATTCTTAATAATATCAAAATTATCATCGCTTCTGCCTTCAAGTTTGGCTCTTTTTAATAATCTGGCAATAATCACTTCTTCATCAACTAAAAGGTTAATGACAACTGTTAACTTTAGGGGTGAATCGTAGTTTATACCGTCAAGCATTTTAGCCTGATCAATAGTGCGGGGGACCCCATCTAGAATGAATCCGGTTTTGTTTTCAAGAGAATAAATATATTCTGTCAGCATGTCAAGAGTCAGTTTGTCGGGACACAACTCGCCTCTGTCAAGAATCTCTTTTGCGTGAAATCCAATGGGAGTGTTATTCGCAATTTCCTTACGAAACAATTCCCCTGTTGAAAGAGGGGTCAATCCGTATTTTTCATGAATTTTTTTTGCATGCGTACCTTTTCCGCAGCCTGGAGCGCCCAATAAAACTATATTCATTTTATCTCCTTTCTTCTTGAATTCCTATTCGTCAATAACCTGATAAATATCACAGTAATTTCTCCCTAAGCCTTCATAATCCAATCCTCTGCCAACTACAAATTTATTTGGAATTGTAATTCCAATGTAATGAATTGGCAATGACTTGGTATATGCTTCAGATTTGTAAGTCATAGTTGCAATTCTGATATCTTTTACCTTTTCCATTTTCAACATATTAACAATATGTTGATAGGTGTTGCCGGTGTCAACAATATCTTCCAATATGATAACTCTTTTATTAGTAAGATCTTCCGAAAGACCAATCAGGCTCTTTACGTTAGCAGTAGATTGCATTCCTTCATAAGAAGAAAGTTTAATACAGGTTATTTTGACCGGAATGGTTAATTTCTTCAGCAAGTCAACAGCAAAAACAATGGCTCCGTTGAGGGTTACAATCAGGATTGGGGTGTCATCTTGGTAGTCATTATTTATTTGTGATGCAACTTTGTTAATGGCTTCATCAATTTCTTTTTCAGAAATATACTTGATAAATTTCTTGTCTCCCAGCGTAATGATATCCATAAATTCTGACTTTATTTGGCAAATGGCAAAAATAGTAAAAAAACTTTATTCTTTTTAAAAATTATGAAAAGGACTATCTGAAACAAAATAAGTATTGAAAGATTTGTGTATTAAATTCGCCATTTTTTTATATTTTTGCAGCTTATTAAAATAGAATATCTAATTATGAAAAAAATTACTTTCATTTTACTTGTAACATTATTTAATTCTCTGTTTTTGTTTGCACAGAATAGTGCTGATCCGGTTCTTCTTATTATTGATAAGGATACTGTATTGAAAAGTGAATTTCTGTATTCTTTTCAGAAAAATAATGATTTAAAAAAAGCTACTTCTGTTGAAATAAAAGAATATCTAAATTTATTTATCAATTTTAAACTTAAAGTAAAAGAAGGAAAGGAGATGAAGTTAGATACCTCAATGGCATTTATTAGAGAACTCGAATCCTACAAAAATCAGTCTGCTCAACAATATTTGATTGATAAAGATATTAGCGAAAAATTAATTGATGAAGCTTATGAAAGAATGAAATACAATGTTAGGGCTTCTCATATTCTGATCAATTGTCCTGCTTCTGCTTCTCCAAAAGATACTTTGATGGCTTATAATAAGGCAATCAATATCAGAAATAAAATTTTGCAGGGGATGTCTTTTTCTGATGCAGCAGTGGCCTTTTCCGATGATCCTTCTGCACGTGATACTATTAATCCTGTAACACATAAACAACAACTTGGCAATAAAGGAGAATTGGGCTATTTTACTGTTTTTAACTTGATTTATCCTTTTGAAACAGGGGCCTATAATACCGAAGTTGGGCAGATTTCAATGCCTGTTAGGACTAATTTTGGATATCATCTGATTTTTGTAAAAGATAAGATTCCGGCAATTGAGAAAATTAGTGTTTCGCAGATCTTTATTCCTGATTCTATGGCTAAGATGAATAAAATGAGTGATTATACTAGTAAAAAAATGACAGAAATATCTGCACGATTACAAAAAGGAGAGGATTTTGTTACTTTGGTGAAGTTGTTTTCTGAAGATAAAGCCTCCAAAGAGAAAGACGGTGCTATAGAACCTTTTGCTCCAAATAGGAAGAGCCCCGACTTTGTAAAAGCCTGTATTTCAATTAAACCGGGTCAATTTTCTGAGCCTATTTCTTCCACCCTTGGCTGGCATATTGTCAAGTTGAATGAAATTACGCCTGTTACTGTTGATGATGAAGCCAGATATTTTATTAAAAATAAAATTTCACGAGATAGCCGTTCTCATCTGAGTCGGGAATCTCTCGTCGAAAAACTTAAAATAGAATATAAATATCAGGATAAAGGCAAAAAAGCTGCTTTCAAATTCTTTAAAAATAATCTTCCTGAAACTTATTTTAATTCAACTTCCCGTGATATTCTTGAACTTCCCGGAATTGAAAAATTAAAACCAATTTTCACTTTTGCAGACCAACAAGTGCCTGTTAAAGATTTTGCAAATTACATCTCCCGTTTTCAGGGTGTAAACTTAAAAGAGAGTGTTATGCAGTTTGTTGAAAGTAAATATCCTGCTTTTGTACAAGAAAAAATTATTGCGTATGAAAATGATCATCTTATTGTTAAATACCCGGAATTTAAAGAATTGATTACAGAATATCATGATGGTATGATTTTGTATGAAATTAATTCTCAAATGGTTTGGAGTAAAGCAATGAAAGATAGTGTCGGCCTTACTTCTTTTTATGAAAAGATTAAGCTTGATTATCCTGTTGATCCTAATGCTGAAACTATTGTCTATAAACCAATGAGTGAAATTAGGGCTATTGTTATTACTCAATATCAAGATTTTCTTGATCAGCAGTGGATACAGGAACTTAAAACAAAATATCCTGTAATTATCAAGGAAGATGTTTTTAATTCAATATTAAAAAAGTAATTTGAAAAATAATTCGATTATTATTTGTATTCTTCTTGTAACTCTTTTTGTCTCCTGCAAAAAGTCAGACGATTATGTAGTGGCAGAAGTCTATAATAACAATTTATACTTTTCAGAAATTTGTGGATTGCTTCCTGATGGTTTAAATGAAGAAGATAGTGCCCAAATGGCTTCCAATATTATTGATGATTGGATTTCCAGGCATGTTATTTTGCATGAAGCTGAGAAAGTTCTTTCAGCAAAAGAAAAAAATTTTGATAATGACCTTGCAAAATTTAAAGAAAGTTTGCTGATTAATGCTTATTATCAACATATTACTTCTGATAGTACTCGGTTTTCTGTGACAGAAAAGGAACTACAGTCTTTTATTAACAGGTATGAACCCAACGATGCTATTGAGAGAGAGATTGTTAAGTTAAATTATGTCAAACTTTCCAAAAATTCCAGATTATTAAACCCAATTAAGGAAATAATGTTTGATAATCTTAAAAGGAATACTCAGAAAGCCAAAATTGAACAGCTTTGTGGCGATTCGATTGAATATTTTATTGATGATGATACCTGGCTCTATTTGGATGACTTGAAGCAGGAATTGCCAATAGATGTTCTAAATAAAGATTCTTTTATATCAGAAAATAATTATCTTGAAAGATCTGATAATAAATTTACTTACATTATTGTTTTTTTGGATTATAAAACACGAAGGGCAACCATACAAACTGAAGAGGAAATACAAGCTGCCCGTGAAATGCTCATTCATCAGAAAAAAGCTGATTACATTGAAAAAAAGGTATCCCTTCTATATAAGAAGTCGCTCGAGAATAAAAAAATAATAAGGTAGATAAAATAAATGAGCCTTACTTAAAAAAGGCTCTAATAATATCCATTCCATTCGCATATATTAGCAGTGCAATAAGCAAAGTAAATCCGATTGCATTTGCATAGCCGATAAATTTATCACTTGGCTTTTTCCCGGAAATCATTTCAATTAGAATGAAAAGAATGTATCCTCCATCTAAAGCAGGAATTGGTAATATATTCATAAAAGCAAGAATAATAGCAAGAAATCCTGTCATTGCCCAAAAGCGGTGCCAATCCCAAATTTTAGGAAAAATGCTGCCAATAGTTCCAAAACCTCCAAGTTGCTGAGCCCCTTCTTTAGTGAAAACCAGTTTAAATTGCTTAACATACATCCCCAACGTACTAAAGCCCTTGGAAATTCCTTCGGGAAATGATTCAAAGAAACCATATTCAATTTTTTCTGCCTTTAAATTCTGCGGTCCATAGGGATAAACTCCCAATTTTCCATCTTTGCCAAGAAGCAACGTGTCTTGATACAAGCTGTCATTCCTGCTATAAGCTAAAATAATCTCTTTTTCCTTATTATCAGTTAAAACTGATTTGAATTCAAAAAATGAACTCATTGGAATGTTGTTAATCGCAACAAGGCTGTCTCCTTTAGCAAGACCTGCTATAGCAGCAGGAGAATTATCTGCAACACTGTCAATGACAAAAGGATAGTAATAGTCGCAGAATGTTCCACTCCCTTCAGCTAATACCAACTGCCCAAAATTTTCCGGGATCTGAATTTCTACATTCTTTCCCTCACGGTTTATTAGGACAGATTTTGGCTCATCAATAAGCAAAGAATTTGCAAATTCAGAAATTGTTTCAGGAACTCTGCCATCAATCGAGACAATCTTATCTCTGTCTCTAAATCCGATTTGTTTTGCTGACTGTGTGAATTGTAGCCCATCCTGAGCATCTTTCAGTTTGACAATTTCTTCTCCCCAGACAAAAAGAACGGCAGAATAGATAATTAATGCAGAAATGAAATTTACTAGAACTCCACCAATTATAATAAAAAATCTCTGCCATGATTTTTTTGAACGAAATTCATATGGTTGGGGCTCTTCCGGAAGATCCCCTGCTTTAGTTGTTTCATCAACCATTCCGTTGATGGAACAATATCCTCCTAAGGGTAACCAACCGATTCCCCATTCGGTTTTTTCCGGATGGTCAATCCATTCATCTGGGACTCTTGAGGAGAAGAAGCTGAAATGCCAACTTCCTTCAAATTTTTTCATTCTCATTATGGAGAAACCTGGATTGAAAAATAGATAAAATTTGTCAACTCTGGTATGAAATATTCTTGCAAAAATTAGATGTCCAAGTTCATGAGTAAAAACTAAAAAAGCTAAACTCAAAATTAATCCGATGATTTGAATTGAAATACCCATATTAGTTATTTAATGTAAATGATGATTTTTTTAACACTGATTATATATTATTGTTCATTAAACTATGAAAAATTTTGAATGATGCGGGAACGCGTAATTCTATCAATCTCCAAATATTCAGCAATGGTTTTTGGAACTGAGAAATTGATTTGATTCATGGATTCTTCAATAATTTTAGGAATATCGTTAAATTTGATTATTTCCCTGAGGAAGAGTGATACAGCAACTTCATTAGCTGCATTCATAACGCAGGGTATATTTCCGCCAATTTTGGAAGCCTGATATGCCAGATTTAAACAGGGAAAAGTCTGTAAATCAGGTTTCTCAAATGTAAGGGTTGGGTAGTCGCTGAAACTGAGTCTCGGAAAATTGTTCTGTTGCCTGAGCGGAAAGGTAAGAGCATACTGAATGGGCAATTTCATGTCGGGTAACCCAAGTTGTGCTTTTACAGAACCATCCTGAAACTGAACAAGAGAGTGAATGATTGACTGAGGGTGAACAACTACTTCAATATTGTTGATATCAACAGAGAAAAGCCATTTTGCTTCTATCACTTCTAACCCTTTGTTCATCAGCGTGGCACTGTCAATGGTTATTTTGTTTCCCATACACCAATTAGGATGCTTAAGGGCTTGTTTTACAGAAACTGTTTCTAGGAAATCAATATTTTTACCTCTGAAAGGACCACCTGAAGCGGTGATAATAATTTTTTCTATAGGATTGTGAAATTCTCCTGAAAGAGATTGAAAAATTGCGGAATGTTCAGAGTCAATAGGGTAGATGCTTACCCCATTTTCTTTAGCAAGGTTTGTCATAAGCTCTCCTGCAACAACTAAGGCTTCTTTGTTGGCAAGGGCAATGGTCTTGTTATATTCAATTGCATGATAAACCGGAGCAAGCCCAGAAATCCCAACCAATGCTGACAGAACTAAGTCGATAGAACTCATCTCAACAATATCGCATAAGGATTTCTCTCCTGTAAATACTTTGATATCATCCTCTTTAAGAGCATCTTTGACATATTTGTAGAATTCTTCCTTGACAATGACAACTGCATTTGGATTGAATTTTTTTGCTTGTTTTATGAGTAAATCAGCATTCGAAAAGGCAGTTAAAACTTCAACTTCTAATATATCAGAAAGTTGATCAATTACTTTTAAAGCCTGTACTCCGATTGACCCGGTAGAACCTAAAATTGCAATCCGTTTTTTCAAAATTATTAATTTGAGTTGGCAAAAGTACTAAAAAAAGTCGACTTTGTTTTTTTAATATACAATCAGTAAAAGATATGTAGGGTGACTATATATCTTTTTTTAGTATTTATGGGAAGGCGTTTTGGATTTCCGATTGTAGGGGAAAGCACTACAAAGAAGGAGGAACATTAAAATAAAAAACAGCAATGATTTTTATTTAAAGTAAAAAACATAGCTAAGAAGATAGATGTTGAATTTTTTTGTATTTTTGTCCCCTCAAATCAAAAGAGGCTCTTTGATTTGATAATAAATAAGTTAACCTCATGTCAAACTTAAAAAAAATGATTTGCATCTGCAGATCGATTAAAAAAGATGTCAGAAGAATTAGAAAACATTTCTGAAGAAGTTGCTCCCCAACAGGAAGTTACTAATGAAGAAAACCAACCAATGGAAACTGTAATGGAAGAAATCCCAACAGAAGAAGCTGTTAATGAAGAACTTCCAATTCAGGAGATCGCTCATACAGAAGAACCTTTTAAAGAAAAAGCTCCACGTAAGCTTACTGAAATTAAAAACGATTATGAATCCATTGAAAATTTCAATTGGGATTCATTGGAAAAGAAAGGCCATAAATATGGTGAACAAGAAAAAGCAAATCTTGAAGAACTATACTCAAAGTCATTTAAATCTATTGATGAACAAGCTGTTATCATGGGAACCGTTGTGTCTTTCAATTCTCGTGAAATAGTAGTAAATATCGGATTTAAGTCAGATGGTGTTATTACAGCTTCTGAACTTCGATATAAAACCGATTTGAAAATTGGAGATGAAATTGAAGTTTATGTTGAAAGCCAGGAAGATGCAACCGGACAATTATTACTTTCACACAAGAAAGCCCGTTTGCTCAAATCATGGCAACGTGTTAATGAAGCTTATGATAATCAAGAAATTATTACTGGTTATGTTAAATGCAGAACCAAAGGTGGTTTAATTGTTGATGTATTTGGAATCGAAGCTTTCTTGCCGGGTTCCCAAATTGACGTTAAACCTATTCGTGATTATGATATTTTTGTTGATAAGACCATGGAATTCAAGGTCGTTAAAATCAATCATGAATACAAGAACGTTGTCGTTTCTCATAAGGCTTTGATCGAAGATGAACTCGAAGTTCAAAAAGCTGAAATTATTGCCAAACTTGAAAAAGGACAGATCCTTGAAGGAACAGTTAAAAATATTACCAGCTATGGTGTATTTATTGATTTAGGTGGTGTTGACGGATTGATTCACATTACCGATCTTTCTTGGGGTAGAATTGTTCATCCAGAAGAAATTGTTCAGTTGGATCAAAAAATTAATGTGGTTATCCTTGATTTTGATGAAAACAAAAAACGTATTGCTCTTGGATTAAAACAACTTACTCCACATCCATGGGATGCCCTTGATCCTGATTTGAAAGTAGGAGATCATCTTAAAGGTAAAGTTGTAGTGATTGCCGATTACGGTGCTTTTGTTGAAATCCTCCCGGGCGTTGAAGGTTTAATCCATGTTTCAGAAATGTCTTGGTCACAGCATCTGCGCACTGCTCATGATTTCCTTAAAGTAGGAGATGAAGTTGAATCTATTGTATTAACTCTTGACCGTGAAGAACGCAAAATGTCATTGGGAATTAAACAATTAATTCCTGATCCATGGTCAAATATTATGGAAAAATATCCTATTGGTTCAAAACATACCGCTGTCGTTCGTAATTTTACCAATTTCGGTATTTTCGTTGAACTTGAAGAAGGAGTTGACGGATTGATTCATATCTCCGACCTTTCTTGGTCTAAGAAAATTAAACATCCTGCTGAATTTACCAAAATTGGCGATTCTATCGAAGTTGTTGTTCTTGAAGTGGATTCAGAAAATCGCAGATTAAGTTTAGGACATAAACAATTGGAAGAAAATCCATGGGATGTATTTGAAAGTGTCTTCACTATTGGATCTGTTCACGAAGGAACTATTCTTAGTCAGAATGATAAAGGCGTTGTAGTAGCACTTCCATATGGAATTGAAGGATTCGCTTTTAATCGTGCTCTTTTGAAAGAAGATAAAGAAATGGCTAAAGTTGACGAGACTCTTCCTTTTAAAGTTGTGGAATTTTCTAAAGAAGCCAAGAAAATTAATTTATCTCATACCAAAACCTGGCAGGATACAAAAGAAGAGGATGTTAAACGTGCCCAATCTGAAGAAAGAAAGAAAGCTAAAGATATTGCCAGAATAAATGAAAGTAGTGAAAAAACTACTCTTGGCGATATTGAAGCCTTGAAAAATATGAAAGAAAATTTTGGTAAAGAAAATGTATAGGAGGGTATATCTCTCAATATGTTAAGAGGCTATCCAAACGGACAGCCTCTTTTTTTTCAATAAGATTAGTGAAAAATTTTCTATACAGTCGGGCCAAAAGAAACCAATATTTTGGCATCTTTATTTTCTGTAAAATTCTCAAAATTCTTTATAAAAGCTTCTGCTAATTGAGTGGCACTTGCTTTGTATGCTTCTTTGTCACTCCAACT
>JAGVVH010000450.1 GCA_019135895.1 Bacteroidota bacterium
AATTGTTAAAGGATTTTTTATTTTTCCAAACGCTTTATCAACCTGAGACAGTTTGTCTTTCTGGCTATATGCTTCTGGAATAATCCCGTCCTTGGAAAGATTTGTCGTTATGTATTTCAGAAGCTTATTTGACATGTACAAACCCGATTTTTCCTTAACGTTCTTTTCGTTGTTTGTTGGAATTCTGCCATAAAAGTCATCGTTCCCATAAACAAAGTGGATCAATTTTGTGCCGATGATGTCCATGATCATCATTTGCTTCGGCCCAAGAATCCCGCCCCCGCATTGAAGGTGATAGTTATTGTATTTCAGTATAAATGGGTACTGTACTGTTTTCCCTTTGATGTTCATAATTGGACAGATATTACGATTCAAGCTTTTTTCAGCCGCAAGTTTAATCATTTTGCAATCCTCCTTCCTTCTTCTTTTCTCCCGATATTTCTTTTAACGCCGTCACCAGCAATTCTGTTGCGATTGACGCTCCGGTGACCACTTCTCTAGGATCGCTCATGACCCTTTCCGCGGCCATTCTCCTGAGCAAATTGCGGTAATGCTCAGGGATAGATAGATTGATTTGAACATTTTTACTTGATTCCATGACGCAGTCCTCCTTTGATTGAATTTAATATTTGTTCTAGGTTTCAAGACAGATTGGTTCGAGATTGTTTCTTGGGGTTGCCCGGATAAAGAAAGAGGCCCAGCTCCCGGTGAAGAGAGCATGGGCCCCTTGTGAGTTAACTGTGATGTTTATTTCTAAGACATTTCAAAACTTAACAGGCCTTATTGATAACAGCCTCAGGTTTTTCATTCGTTGAAAGTTGTTCTTCGATTAAAGGAAAATACTGCTCCGCACTTGCCATAATCATGCGAACGGCAAAATCAAATTCCTTTTGATCAAGCACTCCATTGTCAATCATAATTCCCGCGTATAAACTTACCCTGTTGCGTTCCCTGTCAATATGCAGGTGAGGAAATTTTGACATCGCATTGATACGTCCAGCTAATTCCGTCAACTGAGAGAGTTTTTCATCAGGCACTGTCAATGAAGACGCCAGATGTAAAGTGACCATGTCGTTTTCAGAACACAACTTGACATTCAAAATCAGAAAAGAATTTGTCCCTTTTGGGGCATGAAAACGCATAGTGAAACCATCATCGCACCTGTTTTCGTCCATAACACATGTACACCATCCAAGAACCGTCTCCATCTCATTCAGAATCGTGCGTTCAGTTTCCTTTGAAATGGATCTTTCCTTTTTCGTAAGATCCCGATGATCATCCATGAATTGCTTATAGAGCTTCTCTGAGTCTCCACCTGCAATAACCGATTCAATTAACGGAACGCAGAGATATGAATCTTCAAGAAGGTCATGGAGCAGGCGCTTGAATTTATTCACGGGAAGACATTTATCGGGCAGCAATAAATCAGCTTTCAATGATAGGCTATTACAGCATGTGCTAAAAGCATATTGGTAAAGCGGCATCATTCCATTGAGAAGGTTTAATAATTGCCACACCTCAGCTAATTTATCGGGGGATGCTTTAATTTGAAAGCTGATGTAAATAGTCACGTACGTCGCCGGTCTGTCATATGTTACAATCACGGATGCACAGACACGATCGTTACAGATTTTGGATATCAATGCTAAATGTGCAGGTTTCTCGCCGATACCTTCATAGATCGGCAAATAAAAAGACCGGAAACAATCTTTCATGTCCCTTACGACCTGATTACTTTTTCTTCTTTCTTTTTTATTCATGATGCATTCTCCTTTATATGAGTGATAAAATAACAATGGAGACCAATTTCAGAAACCATTGATCTCCATTGTTAAGGTTAATATTTACGGTCTTTTAGACTACCACTTGATTCCGCCCTTGTAATAATCGTCTGTCAGGGCAAAATCATCGCCCTCGACGTAAATCTGTACAAACCACATCGCCGGATCAATGTCATCAGTACTCTCGATACAATAGGCCAGCTTGACCATTTCAAACTCCGGATAAACCCTGCGATAACAGTAAACCATATCTTCCGGTTTTGCGTCCGGCTTGAGATCCGTGAGAGTCAATTTCACGGTTTCACCATTTTTAATGGCCTCCAGTTTGCCCTTATTCTCCGGCTTATTGAAATAATCGTATGACAAATTGATTCGACTGCCTGTTCCATCAGCACCCAAAGACAGCAGGTCCATCAGAAACTCAGGCCATCCTAATTCCGTCAATCCATGTGTGTGCGTAGGGAAAGCAGGCATATCCGCACTTACCTCTATTATAAAGGGACACTCCGCTGTCTTCTTTCCCACTCTTAATTTCCCATCCGGCCCAAGGAATTCCGGGGGCACCTTATCCTTCGTTGTATAGAACTCATTCATAATGGTTTGGGGAGTTTGATCAGTAGCGAGAAGCCTTCCAATCAAGGGCATGAATGTATTTCCTATACCAAGGTTCTGCTGCATTAACAGCTTAAACGATTCCTTGTTGAGAAAGTAGTTTGTCACCGTTATGCCCGACCGCAATGCGAGAATTCTTGTACCAGCATCAACAAAGAAGTGGTTGAAAGTCAGATTGCCGTTAATGTCGTTAAGTAATTCATATAGGGCCGGAAGTTTCGCGGCCGGTAAATCTGCATAACGGATTAACACTTCAGCCAAATTATATGATGGGTTATACGAGAAAAAGATTCCCATGTTGTAATTTTCGTATTCAAACATGGATACCCCTGAAATGATGTCATCCTCACGCTTCTCATCCAAAATCTTTAATCCGAGATCCTGGACACATGCTTTCATGTCAGCAAAAATCTGTTTATCTTTTGAATTCAATTTTTCCATTTTATGACTCTCTTTCTGAGAACTTTCATAAAGTTCTCGATGGATAGCGCCGGCCAGGCCCAGGACGCTATTGGTTAAGT
>JAGVVH010000220.1 GCA_019135895.1 Bacteroidota bacterium
CTGTAGCCCAGTGCTTTCAATGAATCGAGCTTTGTCTTCACCTTGCTTATCGTAGCTTGCAAACCTTCTTTTCTAAGGTTTTGCATTACCTGAGCGACAAGATCAGGACGTTGCTTTGCCTTCCCAATGACGTTTGCCTGTGCTACTTTAACAGTTCCTCTTTCAGTGCCTGCACTTATCAGGGAGAACTTGTTTTCTACAAGTACATACCCATCTAAGAGGCTCGGAGGTGGCACCTCATCAACATATAAATCTCCTGTCTTAAAGTTCTGAATCAGTTGCTTCATAAGGCGTTCTAATTAATAGAGGTATTTTCCCAAGGGCTGTTCTATATGGCTCTCTGACCTGCTCAAACTGAATGTCAATATGTAGATTACTTGAGTCAAATAATTCTCTTGCATTTTCGATTATAGAAGTCGATGAATAATAAACAGTGATTGAGCCCGGGTTATTTTGTCGGACTTGTATAAAATCAACTACATTAAACAATTTATGATGTCTGCCAAAAATAAGGGCTGTCAACGAAATGTGATTTCCGTTTTTGTCTGTTACAAACTCCCCTATTCGGCCCTGATTGATTTTAAAACTTTTCAGGATTCCCATTTCATCGAAATAAGGATCTATCAAATCTTCAGTATCATACCTGATAAAAGGAGAGGCCAGGTTCGAGAAACTCGTTCCGACAAGGTGGTAATAATTGTCAATTTTAACGGCTTCAGCGTACCCATAAGACAAGAAAGGCACATATTCATACTTTTTGTTTAGCTCACAAGCCAAAATCACCCCTTCAGTGTGCCCATACCAGGATATACTATTCTCTGTCAGAAGATCTTCAATGAAGGTGCGGTACTGAGGAGATGGATACTCAGATCCAAACATTATCCCTTTAATATTCTTTTTGAAAAAGTCAATTAAATAGGGAGCTTTATCAGATGCATCCTTTAAAAATCCGTATATAGAACTGGGGTACCCATGAATAAATTCCGTATTGTATTTTTTGAAGATCCTTAATAATTCTGAGTAATCCCTTGAATCATATGTATGATAGGCGTTTATTAGAAACTCATTCTGATTGAAATTGTATTGACATATATTTTTAAGACTTTTGCCGCGAATTGTAACCTTTGTTCTGGAAGGATCATATCCAACTCTTTTCCAGATAAAATGCATATGAGACCACTCACGTGAGTAAAAGTTGTTTTCTACGAAAAAAGACAACGGAACCCCGGTAGTGCCGCCGGTGTTAAACTCTTTCAGTGCCAATTTTTTGTTTGAACGTTCACAAAGGGAAACTGCCTTGAGTTTTGATTTTGTCAATAGAGGGAACCTGGCAATGTCTCCCAGGTCAGTAATATTTTCAGACCATGAATCTAGGGACCCCAGATGTCGTGCATAGAAATCATTACTATTCTTAAAGTGAGTCACAATGTTTCTAAAGCTTTCAACAATGAAGGACTTCCGATGCTCGGTATCCGTCTTTAATAATTTTTCAATCAGTTCTTGATATTGCTTATAATCTCTGCCTAACCTCAACTTAAATGGCAAATGGCTTAGCAGGATACCCATCTCTATGGGTATATATTCACCAATTTTTTTTTGAAGTGTCACTGAACTCATATTCAAATTACAGGATATCAAAGACTTCAAACTAATGCACCTTTAATCGGATAGAAATTTATGCTATAAATTAATACACTGGTTAACATAATCCATGAAAACATCTTGCGGATATGGCTTATTTTTAAGTAGTTGGCATAATGCTTCACGGTTGAGAGTGGAGACTTCCTGAATCTCTGCAAGAACGAAACGATCTCTCTTCTGAACAGTACTTCTCTTACCTTTTTATGATAAGCCTTCGGATTATAAATCAAATCGTTCAACTCAATGAAGTAAGGATTTTTATCATTCGTTTTTATCGGAATCTTAAGGTCTCTGTCATATTTATAGTATACCGGTTCTATTCCAATCAACCTGGTTTTATCAAACTTCAGACTCAGACAAATAGAATAATCTCTATTACCCCCCTGATTTTTACTATAGCCCAATTCATTTTCCGGGATATATATAAAACTACCAAGACTATAAGCTATAACACCGTCCTTATATTTCTCAATGCCCTGAATGATATGAGGATGATGACCTACGACAGCTATGGCTCCGTTATCAATAAATTGTCTGGAATGCTCAACATCAATCGGATCGGGTATGTCTACAAGCTCAGTACCAAAATGTGGATAGACAATAACATGGTCCACGCTAGCCTTAAGTGATTTAATCATGACTATGATTCTTCCCGGATCATAGGTATCCGGACCGAATGGCATTTCCTTACTCTTGCTCCAACGCCCCTTTTTAACACAGCCTAATAAAGCAAATGTAATTCCCTGTATATTGAATTTCAAGACATTGAATTCCTCTTCACCAACCCCGAAATAATTAATTTCCTGATCTTTGAATACTTTTATTAAATCCTCAACACCTTCCCTCCCATAGTCCATACAATGATTATTGGCAAGACCGAAGGCATTGAAACGCCCGATATTCAATGACCTGAAATATTCATAATCCATTGGATATTCCTCTTGGGTATCAAAGAAATATTTAGCTCTGTTATTTGGAATAATAAATTCAAAATTCCCTACGCAGAAGTCACTTCCCGGCAATGTGATTTCTGCGAACGGATCTATTCCTTTGACTTGATACTCGCGGAACAATCCGATATCTCCGACCAGGTTTAAACTTACCATCTTTTATTATTCATTGTTTGAGAAGACTTTCTAAGAAAATAGATGCCAATGAAAATGAAGAGAACACTTAAACAGGTTTCTTTGACCTCAGTAACAGAATGGATAAGAGTATCTTTCGCAGTTGCCTTTAAAACTAGAGAAGGTATATAGCCAATTAAAAAGAAAAGACCAAGCCTTAGTGGCACCAATGGGAATCCGGTCCTGCCAATAAGCTTTGAAAAGGGCAGGCTAACAGCATTCACTATTGGAATGATTACGCAGAAACTCATCCAGAAATATGTAAACAAATAGTTGGGTGAAAATATGCCTCTGAATGGTTTCAAATTATGAAGATTGGTTTCGTTTTGACGATTCACCTGGCCATAACCTTCCGATGTTTCCCAGCCAAAAATCCTTTGTCCCCATGATATTTCTTCTCCTGATCCCAGAAGGAAAATAAATGCAAGAATAAGAAACCAGTAATTCCAGTTTGCTTTAAAAAGCAGGAAGTCAGCACCTCCTCCCTGCCGCAGGAAAGACATTACAAACAACAAAGAAGTGATAAGAAGACTGAGAGCTCCTAAGTATTCAAATAATCCATCCTCTTTAGTTTTAGTGCGGATTACTTCCTCAGAAAAGACAAAAAAAACTATATAACAGGATACTATAATTAATGTCATCAGTACAACATAGACTATGTATCGCTTTTTTTCTGCTGATTTCATTGAAAGAACCTC
This sequence comes from Bacteroidota bacterium, assembly GCA_019135895.1. Classification (GTDB taxonomy): domain Bacteria; phylum Bacteroidota; class Bacteroidia; order Bacteroidales; family WCHB1-69; genus JAGVVH01. The sequence goes on from JAGVVH010000220.1 coordinate 3,464, forward strand.
ATTTAACATCTTTGACCTGCAGAATGTACTATTATTAATTATTTCGATTCTATTATAACAGATTTATAAAGACTGACATATTCATTTACCATGCGATCAATTGAAAACATTGTCTCAACTCTCAACTTTGCCTGAGCGCCTAATCTGTTACGGAGAGCATCGTCATTTAATAAAACCTCCATCTTGCCCGCCAGCTCGGTCGGTTGCGATGCATCTACAATGAATCCTGTCTCAGAGTCCAGGACTATTTCAGAGGTTCCACCTCCACGCGTAGCAATAACAGGTTTACCGGCCGCCATATACTCCAGGATTGAGTTTGATATCCCTTCGGTAAATGTGGCCAAAACACCAATATCGAAGACATTAATAATAGATTCAATCTCTGACCTGATTCCCAGCAACCTGAAATTTTGTATCAGGTCCGGATTAATTAATTCTCTTGATTCAATGGAGTCTGTTCTGTTTCCTATGGCGAGAAATGTTATGTCATTCCTTCTGCTCAATACTATCTCAGCAGCTTGGTAGTATGTTTTATAGTCTTTATTGATTGAAAATGAAGCGACCATTCCAACAATAAATCTTGTCTTGATATCCAGTTCCTTCCTGATATCTTCAGGCGGGATCATGTTATTATGTCTATTAAAATTAAAGCCGTTATAAATGACGAAACTTTTATTTTCCGGAGCTTTATAAGCCTTAAGTCCTGCCTTCGAATTACCTACTACGCAGTCTGAGAATGGAAAGGTCAACCTTGCCCTTAGCCAATGAGGATTAAAGATATTCTGTTCAGTAGGGCAACCAACTACCATCCCATTTATGAGTTTGATCTTTAATATTCTACAAACAGGGGACAGATAAAATGCAGTCATGCTATCCCAGCAATGAATAATATCCGGTCGATAGATCTTACACATCCGCCATATCTTTTTAAACATGGTAACATCTTTCTTCTTGTCTCTGACCAGCTTATGAATTTCTATATCCAGATCAAACAATTCTTTGTAATGGATATCTTCAGACATGACAACCAGTTCAAAGTTAATGGTGCCATTCCTTTTGAGCCCCTTCATGAGTTCTGTGAGACGTCTTTCTTTACCGCCTGCAGATAAAGTATTTATGAAAAAAAGTATCTTCATAATTCTGAATGAAGGTCATCTTATTTATCCCTGGTTTAAGATATTCTGAAATGTTGACAGCATATTTTTCTCAAAATGATTAATGGTAAAATTGTTCATGAACCTGCTGTGGCCACGCTGCCCCATTTCGAGACGTAAATCATTATTTTCCAATAGAACAGTCAACTTATCTGCCAATTTATTGGCATCTATATCTGAGATAAGAAATCCAGTTTCATTATCGACAACCATGTCAGGTATGCCACCCTCAAAAGAAGCAATAACAGGCAAAGCGTATTGCATGGCTTCAAGAATCACCAAAGGGAAAGCATCATTTAAAGAAGGGAAGACAAAAAGATCTGCCTTTTCAAATTCTGCTCTTTTTTCTTCGTCATAGAGAGGACCTGTTATCTCAACGAATTCCTCTAGATTTTGTTTACTGATCACTTCCAAGAGAAATTCAACTGTCAGGTTAGCAGGTGCCCCAACTAAACGCGCACAGAATGGAACATCTTTATCCTTTAGTATTTTCAGGGCATCTATCAGTATTAATATTCCTTTGTCTCTGGCATAATTTGACAAATACAAAATATTTGGGACAGAATCCTTAACATAAGATTTTCTTTCAGGTGAATCTGATTGCACTTTTATGCCATTCTGCACAACGAATGGAGTTGATCTATAGATCCCTTCTATGTCATTGACAAGTCTGTCTGACAGACATATTACATATGAGTTTTTAAGGATCCACCTACTTAATGCCTTAATGATTAAATTGCTACTAGCGTTCTTTCTTATCCCCTTTCCGTGCAAGTGGAAAACAATTTTCTTTCTGAAAGCTTTCAAAATACATACATAAAAGGAATCCCTGAAGAAGGCATAGCCTTTGGGTGAAATTGTAAAATAAACCAGGTCGGGTTTATTTCTTAGTAGTCTTTTGATGATTTCATAACCATATCCAATGGCTTTTGCCACCTTTCTAAGTGAGTATTTTGAAATTTCGTCAATTGATTTAATAAAATGCAAATTGATTATGTCAAAATGAAATTTGGCTTGGAGTATTGCACTATTAATTAAGTTGTTGTTCATCATGGTTACACCATGAACAGGCGGGGGTAGTTGAATCAAGAAAAGTATTCTTTCCTTTCGACCTTCCATTCTATTTTCAGTTTTTTTCTCTTTCAATTTTACCTCCACGCAATATTTTATTGATAAGATAAGATGCCTTTAATGATGAAAATCTGAATTCATCTGAGGACACATCCTCATTCTTCAGAGCAAGTTCGATAAGATCTGCAAATTCGTTTGGATTCCTGCGATCATTCACATGGCACAGAACCCCGTCAGCGATAAGATCTTTTACCCCTCCTACATCAGTTGAAATGACTGGAGTCCCACAAGCAAGGCTTTCAAGAATTACCATTGGAATACCTTCATAGAAAGATGGAATCATTAACATGGAAGCCCTGTTGTAAATGCCTCTTAATTTGTCCTGTTCAAAGACAGGACCTGTGAAATAGAAGAGAGATTCAGCTGAAGCATCAGAAATGTATTTTTTTAATATCGGTTCATAGGTGCCACGTCCGACAATAACACCATTCCAGTTCCCGGGTTCTCTTTTGTTCATCTCCAGCAAGGTATCAACAAATAGCTCGAGACCTTTTACTTCCTCGATTCTGCCTACAAACAGAAGAATTTTCTTATCAATATGGTCTAGCAGGCTACATATAGATTTATCCTTATAGAACACACCTGTATCTACAAAATTAGGCAAAAGAATAGCCTTATCCTCCATACCGTGCCTCTTGATAAGATTCAGACACAGAGGGTCAATTGCAATAATATGGTTTGCCTTCCTAATGTTTGCTTTTCTTATCGACTCCCATCTATCCCTAAGCAGTTTAGTCCTGAAAATTCTCTTTTTTGCTTTCACCAACGCATTGGTTGATCCATGCATGTGGTAGAGTATTCTTGTTCCGGGTTTTATCCAGTAAGAAATCTCTTCAGCATGAGAGTAAACAGAATGAATCTCATATTTCTTAATTAAGGAATTAATAATCCTTCCGTGGAAAAAAGCATGGAATCGAATGGGAAGGATGGTATTCCTGGGAACGTAAGCTATAGGAATAATGGAAATATTCTTTGTGAGATAAATCTTCTCATATAAGTTTTTCTTGTTTGAGGTAATACCCATCAAATAAATCGTATCTGCCTCCAAATAAGGCAATATACTTTTAATTACTCCGGAAGCACCTCCCAATGACAGGGATTGACTGTTATTCCAGTTCTCAAAATCTCCCAGACCTAAAATCGCTATATTGAACATGCAAAATGCCTTAATATTCTATTTCTTCAGGTTATCCTCCGGATTCACTGTTGATCTTGAATACTCTTTGGTTAGTAAGATGTTTTTCTTCAAATAATTGACCAGTTGATGAAATGGAGAAAAAGTCCAATTCTTTCCATCAACCACTATCAGGTCATTCATATAGTTTATGGTATGTATTTTAAACATACCATTATTGTGGTGATTGCTTCTGTTTATTTCAATGTTCATATATGGTTCTTCGACTACTCGCTCTTCATTTAATTCAGTCAATTCATAAATCGTAATCGAATCTCCGTATTCTTTTTGACAGTTCTGCGTGGGTCGATAGATTCTACCGTCCACCTCGATGAAGCTGCCTGCCGGCCTGGTGCCATCCAATCCGTATTTTACGGGATTTGCCGGATGATTAACATAAGGTCCCAAAAGATTATCTGAATAGAAAACATGCTCCTCATATCCTGCATTATCATCGGCTAGTACTCCAAAAATCCAATATTTCCCATTCTTTTTAATTATTGTTGAATCAAGTAATGGAAACTCTAAAATGTCCGTTAAAAATATCAACCTCTCGGCCTCCGGGTCAAATTCATAACACGATAACCTATCGTTTTTACTGGACTCCGGGAATATGAAATACCTGTCATCTTCCTTAAAAACAAAAGGATATGACAGATGACTTTTCGTGTCAAGTAGTATCTTAAGTTTACTTAATCGGAACTCTTCATCGAGGGTTAATAGTGCCAGTCTGCCATAGTCACCCTCAAACTGAAGCACTTCCATTATTATCTCAATCTTCCCATCCTTCGACCTGATAAAGAATGGATCTCCATATATTTTATTAAATGAGTTCCTGAAAAGCCAGCTTATATCTGGATCAAATTTCCTATTTCTAATGATGTCCGACAGGTTTTCATTGCTTATCCCTATTATCCATTTCTGGTAATACAGTTTGTTGAAATATTTTCTGCAAAATCTTGTCATAATAGCAGCTATATAGTCTGTTCAATTCCTGATATCATGTTACTTATCGTACCAGAACTTATGAACATGGCATGCTGAAGATGTTCCGCTACTGTAAGCATGTACTACAGATGGCAGTCACTTCCATCTTCTAAACTGAGGATTTCAAAGGTTATTGTGCCTTCACCAGCTGGCAGTTGATCAGTTTCTGTCAGTATTCTGCGGAACGTTCAATAATCGTTTGAAGAGGCCATCAATTTCTTTGATTCTTTTTGAATTCAAGACATGATTATTCGCAACGTATGCCTGTGACCTGGATTTGAATTCATCATCAGAGCTCACTGTATTAAGAGCGTTTAACAGCATATCCATTTTGCCATGAGCAACAACGCCAAGATCATTCTTTTCAATAATTCCACCCGGATCAACGTAAAGTGACATGACAGGGACTCCGCAGGCCCATGATTCGATGAAGATATTCGGGAATCCTTCCATCGGTGATGTTGAGATCAGTGCTGTTGAATCTGCAATTTCCTGAATGGTTTGGGTATGGCTGAGGCGGCCTAATAATTTTACATTCTTCAATGATTTCAATTCTTCATAAAACAGAAATCCTGATCTGCCTGATGGCTGTCCCACTACTTTAAAAAAGTGACCCGGCGCTTTTCTTACAATATTAAAGAACTCTATGAAACCTTTCCGTTTCTGAAGCTCCCCAACATGAATAAACACCTTGCTATTTTTATTATGAGTTGATGGAACTTTTTCTGGTGAAAACAAATTTGGGAAGATTATGGACTTAATTCCCTTTTTTTTCAGAATTGTCCGTTGTCCTTCATGCTGAACTAAAACCAGATCAGATTTCCTGGTTAAAAAGGGATATACTATTTCAATCCCAATACCATTAATAATACCCCACAGACCAGTATAATTAACCAGGTAATGATGTTTCAGTCTCATAATAAAGTTCAGAACATCAAGATCTGATGCAACACCAAGAACGAACTTTGCTTTAAGTTTTCTGGCTGCCCAATAAACTATTATGTGCCGGAAATCCCGAATCCGGCTGTAATATACATCTGCTTCCTGATCCAGTAAAGTTCTGTAAAACTGTGGCAATATATTGAAAAAAGTGCCAAAGATCGGGATCCCATTGTTCTTAGCATTGATCTTGACGACTTTTATTCCATCCTCAGTAACAAAATCTTCGCTGGTCTGATAATCAAGAATTACTACTTCGTGTCCACATTGTGACAATGCTTTTGCCAGAAGGGCAATTTGAAGCTCACCTCCTCCGCTGGTATTGTCAGTCAATGCTCTTCCTATATCACCCCAGAAACATATTTTCATTAATGAGCCTACGGATTAATGATCAAAATAATTGAGGTTAATATATTCTGTAACTATCGAGTGAATCCTCGTCTCTATTTTCGTAAAAGAATTCATCAGAAATGGCCTTCGGTAAGCAACCTTCTCATTCTCATAATTATGTACATCCTGAATGCTATAATATTGTAATCAAGAGCTGGCGCAGGTAACACTTTTGTTTTTACCAGATTTTTTAAACCTGATGGCAAAAGCTTTTTCGCAACCGCCTTAAAAGAAGCTGTACTCTCCTTCCTCTCATTCCTCAATTGTGTTTGGTCAAGAACTTTTAGATTTGAAACCACATCATTTATAAACTCAGGTGGGAATAACCCAAGTGCAGTATCCGAAGTGATATCATTCTTTACCAAATCAACAACCTGTCGTAATTTAAGAACTCCGGAATTTTCTGCATTTGCACCGACTGTAGCAAATGGTACGTCAGGGCTCATAGAAATAACAGTTTTCTTATATAGTACTTTCAGAGTACGAAGATGATCAGGCAATCTGCGCACCTGATATACTATCTTTCTCGTTAGCAGTGGATTTACTATCTCCACATAGGAGAGTTTCAAATCAGATAAAGCGGCCAATATTGTTGAAATGCGATCTGTATGGTAAAGCCTGTCTCGCCATGTACTAAATGTTTCACCATCCTTATGCCCCAGGAGAGGTGGTATATCCTGACTTTGAGAGCTTTGCGACAAAAAGTCCTTCAAGTTGGAATAATCATTACATATAGTAAAACCAACACACTTCCTGACATCTAATGGAGATAATACCTCAGTCCACCCAAAACCCTCATCACCTCTGATTATTCCCTGAATATTACTCTCGTACAGATGCTTCCATATTTGGAATCCGTCCATATAACCCCCAACATGGTCTACGCGGCCTTCCCCATTGATCAGAAACCTGTTAATTAACAACTCAGCCGGTTCTTGTGTTATATCATTACAGAAATACATGTGAGGTACATTTAGCTTTTTGGCCAGTTGAGTCGCCACATATGCATCATTGGTTTTGTTTTCCAGGGAGGTTTTCAATCCCCAGGTAATCGTCCTTATGCCGTCAGCATTATCTTTTGACTTAAGCAAACATAATATCCCTCGACTGTCATAACCACCCGAAAGGGGTAAAATCCAATCATTAAAATCAAATTTAATAGACTCGAAGGTTGCATCAAGCACTTCCCTCATATACTTCTCATGATCAGTATCTGAAATTTTGGTTTCCACGAACTCCACTGGTATTTGATTGATGCTGATCGTCCAATTCTTTTTATCCAGGATTACTGATGTATCTGGAGGGACTCTCTTGATCCTCTTGTCCCACGAAAGTGTGGGGCCTAATGAACCTGTTGATAACATCCAGGGTATAACTCTGTCATCAAATTCGAATCCGCCCAGATAGAGTATAATAGCTCGCTGTGATGTTGATGCGACAAAGAGGTTTTCATCGTGGTAGTACCAGATAGTCCTTGTTGCTACCGTATCAGTTATTATCTCACAAAATCCTTCTCCATCACGGAAAAGAGCATATATGCCCTCAGGAAAATCAGTGCCAGGCTCATGCCATCTGTCATTATCTCCGATTAGTTTCCCCAGCATTAGACTATTGCCGTGTGTCAAAATGGTATTTGTAGGATTCATTATTCCATAAGCAATATCGCTGCCAATGTTAATCTGTGGCTCCCTTGGAGTTATATTGTCCGGTGATATACTATTGCAGATATTAGTGATTTTTTCTTCGACCGTCCTGGGAAACGGCTGTCTTGAACAAATCCAGATGCACTTAGCCATATTACTTAATATTAGATATAGATAGAATTATTGAAAATAATAACTAACCAATAGGCTTTTTATTTTAACTCGATTCCCAGAAAGTCCTGCAATTGACATTTTTGAGGAGAAAAATGACCAGGCACCCAGTTTAGCTCATCATCCCAATATCCCGGGCATCGTTCCAGAAAGTAATAAACAAATCCATAACTTATTTCACTTATATGAGGCTGCTTATTCTGATCGTAAATAAAATCGTATGCCATGGTATTGAAGTTCATCTTTTTAGCGATATCAAATGCCAACCTGACACACCGGGGATCAATTTCCTGTGGATTCATATCCAGATTACCACTCCCAGAAGCCCTGAAGTCATTTTTGCGAACAAATCTCCTGAAGGCAAAGGCTCTATTGCCTATCACAGTAATTCTTGTGTCGAATTTGTTGTCAGGCAAGAATTTCTGAAAAAGGATGGCATCCTTTTGAATTTGCCATACAGCATATTCATTTTTGTCCCTCATCCAGCCAAGATCTACCAAGTGAGATTTTAATAGGTCCTTGCCGTATTTTTTCAGTCCGACCTTTGATAGTGCTGACAAACTTGACCTCGTTTTAAAACCTCTCCTTCTGACACCCTGGTTGAAAACCTGACGAATTACTTTCTTCCCTTCCTTATATGAAGAGACCAGTATAACATTCTCTGAACTTGCCCCTTTGGGAAGTTTTGCAACAATAGGGAATTGAGCATTTTGCAGGAATTCATCAGCTTTTTGATAGTTCCAAAATACTGCAGAGTCAATGATAGGAAATCCGTTGCTTTTCAATAGGTAATATTCACGAATTTTATTTTCGTTAGGCCAGAAGGTTTCGTAATTAGGGAAGCATTTAACTCCATACACATTATGAGCTATGTGGAATATTGCCTCATATAGAATTCTGTCAGTGTCTCCCATGGAATGTTTGAATAATAGGTGGGAACACTGCTTCAGTTCATCAAGAAGAGTAATTGAGTTTGGATCAATTAGTCTGAATGGTACTTGGTTCGCAACCAATATCTCATAGAATTTAGAACTATAAGATGAAAACTTGCTGTTTGAGTTTAATAGATAACCTAGTTCCATAGCTTCTTTTTTATTCTTTGGGGAATATATGGGTTTACAATGAAGTGCATTATTTTACTGAATTTTTCACGTCTCATAAGATGTGCTTTTCTTGCCTTATCATATGTAAAATTAGTAGTAACCTCTTTAAGATTAATATATTTATCAAACGGAGTAATGGGCACTTCTATGATACGATTAAACAGATAAATGTATTTTTTAACTTTAAAATTTAGTGTTCTTATGTTTACAAGCAAGCCCCATGAGACTCTGTTCCATGGCATTAGAAGCTTATTAAAATAAGCACGAGGACTCCCATTATTTTCAAAATAAGATGGTATGTTCTTTAATGGTGGCATTAAAAAATTCCCAAGATTATATGCGATGATACCTTCTTTATATTTTTCAATAGGCTGTGGAGAATGAGCATGGCTTCCTACAATAATATCTACTCCAGCTTCGATTAATCGTCTTGCTATCCTGATGTCCTCCTCCTTTGGATAGGATGACTCCTCTTCTCCCCAGTGAAGATATAACACGACTCTGTCAGCGATTGTTTTTAATTCCTTGACATTTGCAGCAATCAGATCAACATTTAATAAATTGACAAAGGCTTTATCTAATCCTGAAATTGGGGAAGTTGAAGAACAGATAGCTGCTATCAGTGCAACCTTGATGTCATTTGTTTCAAATACAAATGGCGTTAACCTCTTGCTTGTATTTCTCTCAATCCCGAACCATTTTATCCCATTTCTTGCAAGTTGAGATATGGTTGAGTCCAGACCCTTAATGCCAAAATCAAAAATATGATTGTTTGCCAGACAGACGATTTCAAGATTTGACTCAAATATGTCAGAAAGATAGTTGTGGCTAACACTCAAATTTATCTTACCCTGAGCAGGAGGTGATTCATCAATGACGATGGGACATTCAAGGTTTATTACTACCCTGTGTTTATTATTAAACCTTACTGGTTTATGAGGTACTACATCTCCCAAAAACAGTAATTCTTCTTTCCCTTCTGACATTGTTTTATAGTGTTTTAATAAACTCTTCAATCCTCTTCGCCTGAAAACGATAATTAAAAGTCGTTTCGGTTAATTTCTGTCCATTACGGGCAACCTCCAAAGCATCTGAATAATTAAACAGCACGTGTAACAACTTCTCTGCAAATGTATCCGCATTATCTGGTTCACACAGATAGGCATTGTAACCATCCCTCAGGTACACGGGGATTTCACCCACGGCTGTTACAACTACGGGAATACCAGTGGAAAGATACTCTGTAAGTTTAGAAGGGAATCCAGCCTCAGCGACTATGCTGGATGGCCGGGCCAAGGCAAGGATTTTAGCATTCATCAAATAAGAGGGTACTTCATCCCTTGAAATTTGTCCTGTAAAGACTACCCTGTCAGATATATTTAAATCGCGGGCCAATCCTTTTAACAATTTCTCACTTTCTAAAGTATTAGCCTTGCCCAAAAGCACCAGATAGATATCAGGATACTTTTTTGACAGAATAGCGAAACTATTAATCAGAATATCTACACCATCCTTTAAGATTGTCAGTGTACCACAATACAGGATATAATTATACGGTAGAGGAGGTTTTGCCTTAATTTTGAACCTGTCAGTGTCTACGGTGCTGGGAACCAGAAAAAGCTTATGCCTTTTAATACCACGGTCAGCATAAAAATCAATCAAAAACTGAGAGATGCACAGTATTCCATCACAGAGAATAGAGCCCAGATATGATTTGATCTCCCCACGCATAGTCCTTAATGAAGATCCCTGATATTTTCTTAATGGATGCTCACTATGTTCACTAACTAACTTGGTTCTGATCACTTTAGTGAGGAAATAAATATATGATTGACAAGTTAATGATTGGGTCCAACTATTAATTGCCATTACAGAATCAGACTTATGTATTCTTAATAATAATTTGAACGTTTTAAAGTATTTTGTGAATTTGTGCCACGTGCGTATTGTCAGAAACTTGCTTCTTTCTCTCTGTCCAAATGGATGGTAGTAGTCAATGCCATTTACTGTACCAACGGTGTCTGCATTATAAACATTTGCAAAACAGATTACATGAACTTTAATGCCATTCTCAATAAATCCTTTGGCATATGTGTGGACCCTGTTGGTTGCAGCATCCCCCTCTGGGAAAGCAAAATCATCTCCAAAAATTACTATACTCAATTCTTTAATATTTAAGTTTATATTATACCATGGAACCAACAAGGTGCCGAATACTATTCAAATTACTTATTGTTGATTTCTGAAGCACACGTGCTAATGTAAAAATTAATAACAATTGATTATTGGCAGATCTGTATAATTGCACTGCCATGACATTCAATATCAAACCAAAATACTAAATCTTCCCCGACAAATTTAGATGTTGGTAGATTTCCATTAACGCTTACCTCTCTGGCTCTTATTGCCATTGCCAATCCATGAATTGGAACGTCATTATTATTATTAACGATTATTTTCCCATTCTGGAGATATTCAAAAGATACTTTTTCAAGACGAATCCAATAATCCATTAATTCACGAATAGTAGTGATATATAATTCTCCTTCGTCTCTAAACTCAG
>JAGVVH010000082.1 GCA_019135895.1 Bacteroidota bacterium
CCAAGCTTCTGAAATATATCTTTTATATGATCTTTTACTGTATTATCTGCTATGCATAATTTTTCAGATATTTCCTTGTTAGTAAGTCCCATGGCAACCCAAAAAGCGACTTCTTGCTGTCTAGGTGTCAAATCAAATTCGACTATCTCATCTTGAATAAATTTATTGCTTAATAATTTTTCAAGTAAAATTAATTTTATACAAGAGTGGACTGCACCCCTGCGGTTAGACAGATTGGGTTAGAGCAGTCGGCCAGGGTTTATGGTTGTTAAAAAACAGTTCTTCAAATTCCACCGGCGGTCTGTATCCAAGAGATGAGTGCAGACGTTTGCGGTTGTACACTTCTTGAATGAAAAAAGGAAGCCGAATTTGAACATCATCCAGGGTTCGGTATTCCCAAAGATAGATTTCTTCAACTTTGAGTGTTTTGAAAAAGCTTTCAGCGGTTGCATTGTCATAGGGATTTCCCTTGCGAGACATGCTGATCAGAAAGCCGTATTGCAAGAGAGCTTTGATGTAATCATGAGACGCATACTGAACACCCCGATCAGAGTGATGAATGACGCCCTTCGGTGGCTTCCGGTGGATAATGGCCATGTTCAAGGCTGCAAGACACAGGGCGGTATCTATGTTGCGAGAGATAGCGTAACCGATAGCTCTCCGGGCAAACAGGTCCAGAATAACCGCCAAGTAGACGAAACCCTTCCGGATGCCAATATAGGTAATGTCTGCGGCCCAGACTTGATTGGGCGCTGTAACCACAAGGTTTTCTGTGCGATTGGGGTAAATCCGCTGGCTGTGATTACTATCCGTCGTCTTTATCCAGCGACGTTTGGTTTTTCTTAATAGCCCTCGTTGACGCATGATGCGCAACACTTTCTTATGATTAACCGGAATACCCCGGCGGTGAAGTTCGCAAGTTACACGACGATACCCATAACCCGGAAATTCTTCGATAATGGCTTCGATCTGGGTGATGAGTTCCGAGTCATCCCCGGAATGGTTCTTTGATAGATGATAATAGGTGCTACGAGGCAGGCTCATGAGTTGGCACCCCCTTTCCGTGCTTTCGAGGAGGTGACGGTGTTCAACAATAAATTGTCGCTTTTCTTCGGTAGCGTCAAAAGGCCCCTCTGAACGGCTTTTTTTAAAAACTCGTTCTCCAGGGTCAGTTTGCCGACCAGTTGTTCCAGTTGGTGAACACGGTCTTCAAGGGCGGCTTCTTTACTCGGCTCATTGTCAAACCGTCCCTTGGCATATTGCTCTTTCCAGTGATAAAGAAGGCCTGAAGAAATCTCATAGCGGCGTGTAAGTTGGGCTGGTGTGCTCATTCCGCTCAGAAGTTCTTCAACGATCTGGCGTTTGAGTTCAACAGCAAAACTCCTTCGGTGCTTCATGGCAAGATCCTTTCTCCCGTTTCATGGGACTTTGGTTCCTGCCAACTACTCTAACATATTTTGTCCAACTTGAGGGGTGCAGTCCAGAGTCATTATGTATTGAAAATATCTTAGCACAATACAGTTCTGATTTTACATTCAAATATAAAACTTTTTTTTCAATAAGAACATTGAATATATTTTTTATTGAATTCCCTTTTAAAATTTGCCGTGCTTCATTATTTTCATAAAAAACAGATTTTGTCCCCTCGTAATCCTTTATTAAAATAATGCCAACCCCCGTAATGGCAGTTAATACTTTAAATAAAACATCATTATGTAATTCTATCCTTAATCTGGCTTTTGACATATCAAAAAGATATGTAATCAACAAACTATCAGGATCTTCTGCAATTGGAAATGTATTAAATATTATAGATTTTATCTTGTTGTTTTTGTCTCTTATTTCTTTCTTATTGTTTTCAGAACATCCATTAACATTTATTTCACTAACAACTTTTGCTCTTTCTTCTAAAGTTATGTAATCCATTTCCAATGTGGATTTCCCAACTATATCTTTCAATTTGAATCCAGTAAAATTTGTAAAAGCATGATTCAAATCAACAATAACACCATCTTTAGAATTGGTTATCAACATTGGACACGGCGATTTTAAAAAAATATTCGCAATATTATTCTTTGAAAATTTAATAATAGAATGACTCATTTTTTATAGATGTAATTATTGGCACATATGATTTTTGCATACGGTTATAAATAAAATCATATGATTTAACAATCCCTCTTTAGTGGGAAATTTATCCCCATAATGGGGGATGTTGAGTTTCTTTTTTGTAAAAAATATTCCTAAACACCCTCTCTTAAACAAACATTTTATTTCATTAAAGAATAAAAAATCCCTATTTCTAGGGATTGTTAATTGTCACAAGATATCATTATAATTTATTTATATGACCAAATATATTTATAGATTAATTATGAAATTGACCGATGGGATACTGTATGGATTTGTCGGGCCTTTCAGTGTCCTTTATATTATTCCTCAATTTCTCATGAAGCTTTCTAATTTCAAATCGCAAGGAGGATTTGGAATACCTGTTGTTGAATTATGTGGGTTGCTATTTTTATGGATTGGAGCTGCATTAGCTATTTGGTGCACAATTTTGATGAATTTTTTTGGAGAAGGCACACCGTTTGTTAATTCAGCACCAAGAAAAATTTTAACACGTAATGTTTATTCTTATGTTCGTCATCCCATGATGTGGTCTCTTTTGTTTGTTATCTTTGGAGAAGCGCTGATGTATGGACAACCCATTTTGTTTGTTTGGCTTATTGCCTTGGCCAGAATTCTTCGCTTGATTGTTTCAAATTATGAAGAGCCTCAATTGGAAAGACGTTTTGGAGAAAGCTGGACAGAATATTGTCAGAAAGTTCCCTGTTGGTTTCCAAATTTCAGAAAAAACAAGGTAACCGCTGCTATTATTAGTCAACGTGTGGAAATCGACCATGATTAA
>JAGVVH010000532.1 GCA_019135895.1 Bacteroidota bacterium
ATGTTGCACCTCCTGTTTGGGTCCCTCGATCCGGTCTGATTTCCCGTGACGAGGAGAGTAATATTTATTGGTCTCTTCGTCAATGGTCTTTGTGATAATCTTCGAAAAGCGATCAGTTGAATGCTTGGACGACTTTCTTCTTCTTTTCCTGGGTTTGTGTTGTTCTTTCGTGTGCCGATTTTTGCTTCTGCAATCCTCCAGCCACGCATCAATTTCGTCGAGACGGAATCTGACAAGACGCCCGATGCGATAATGGGGAATTTCGCCCGCTTCTACTTTGGCATAGAGAGTTTTTGCTTTGACGTTCAAATAAAGAGCTAATTCTGTAATCGTTAAAAGCTTTGTTTTCGTTTGCTCCTGCTGCATTGAACTGTTCACCTTAAGTCACAAGAGTTTAGCAAAAATGAATCTTGCTAACTGATTGTTAAGTGTGATTTTAAGAGTGACATCAGAGGAACAATGTTCCGGAAAGAAAAAAATATTAGTTTTGTCAGACTATTTCGTTTGGATGAAGAATCCAATGAGATGCATCAGTAAGTACAGGATTGTAGGCACATTCATACCCAGTTTTTATTGTTGCATTTAGATGACTTGAAATGGGTGATGTACATTTATTACTGATTTTTTCTAATGCTCTGTCTATTGCCTTTAAAACGCTAAGTCGTGCTTTATTTAGACTTGGGTCATACTCAACTTTCTTAGACGACCTCGTTATACTTATTTGGTATGCTTTAATTTGCCGAAGCTCTTCATCTTTTTTTTCTCGATCTTCAATGGATAATGTGCCGTAATCCATAAGTTCTTCTTCTCGTCGACTAATTTCATCTTTTAAAATTGATAACACTTCAGGACCTTTAGCGAACTTTTTTTCAATCTCCTTGAAGTGTTCATTATCTTGATCTTTATCTTCGTATTCATCGCGATAAGTCTTGTCTTTAATTTCTAAAAAAAAACTGTTTACAGCATCATATAACTCTTTGCATGATATATTTTTGCGCTTATTACTTAATAAAACATTTATATAATGAAAGCCCTTCATATCTTCAAATGTACCGACCGCACCTTTCTCACCTATGTGCCATATTTCGCCAATTTGATAAAAGTAGTATGTGGGACCCTCATCCAAGCTCACCTTTTTTTGTAAAACGCCTTTAAAGTGTTTAAAAGCATTTACTATGTTCATTATTTTTTTATCCGAGATGTTTAATAGGGCAGCATTGCCGATCATATCCGGATCTTCCGTCAAAATGAAATTGACCTCATTTTTATAAAGACAGTAAAGCAAAAATGCATCCACTTTATCCCGCGCGCTTGCCGGTTTATTGATTAATTTGAAAAAGGTTTCATCATCATAAGGATTGGATTGGGTTGTGAGTAATGAATATTTTTTTATTTTAGAAAGCAAAATCATTTTATTTGGAATATCTTGATCTTCTTCGATTTCTTTGACTGTTGATGGATGGATGACGATGCGACAATGTAATTCATTAATAATTCTGAGAACTTCAGAAAGATGCCGATGAATCATGTGATCAGATTCAATGGATAGCAATATATCGGTGTCAACAAGGATATTCATAATGACTTCCTTTTGTAGCGTCACTTATTCGGAATTTTTAAAGTCCACGCTGATGAGTTTTATACCGACACTGTCAAGTTTTTTACGAGCATCCGAATTATTATCTATGAACAAATCATTTATCCATTGGGGCATATCCTTCACATTGAGATAAATTTTATCCGTAATGATAAATTGCCCTGAATCCGTCTTATAGACTTTTTCACTTGTCAGCAGCGGAGGTGCCTCAAAATCCTGATCATTCCATTCCGAATCCTTTATATAGTCTTTCAGAACACTATTGACTTTATCAATCAGTTCATCCTTTGAATCTGCCTTACAGCGTAATATAAAACTGGTCGAGCTTGAGTTCGTAACAAAGTCGGATTTTATCTTCATTGTGGTAACTCCCTAAAAATTCCCCTGCCTTCCGTGAAAAATATCAAACAAGCTGAGTTTTTGCAACGCATACATGTTTTTTTCCTTTCATGATCAAAATTCCGCTGTCGAGTGGATGATTTTGAAAAAAAGCGAACTGCGGTTCGTTTTGTAACGCCGCATCAATATCCCAGATAAAAATGGCTGACGGCACAATGTTACCGGGATGTTTCTCCAAAAATCACCGATTCTAAGCAGGAGGTGAAAAACGGATGCCTGGCGAAAAAAACGGAAGAATTTTACCGCAGGAACAATGTTCCGCGTTTGTTACGCCAAAAGTCACACACTCCCAAGTAGAGAAAAAAATTCAACGAAAGGAGGAGATCCTGATGCAACACACCGATGGTTTCAAGCCGTTTTTCGTCAACAAGCGAATGGCCAACGCTGTCTTAACCGTTTTTAAATGCGTTGATGGCGGCCTGAATGCGGAACAAGTTATTGAATATTCTGCGATTCAATACGACTGCAACCCCGAAGAAATTCGGCGCTACTGGAACATCATGCAAAACCGGTGGATCACCGACGCAGTGCAAGTGTCAAACTAAAATTAAAAATAAAATTGAAAAAAGAGGGTGCCGGGGGAGAGATTTTTACCGCTTTCCCCCGGCGGTATAATGACGACCAATTAACGGCAAAAAACAAAAAAGGAGTAAAAAATGAAAGTTAATAATGATTTAAGCGTTGAAAGTGGAAACAATGATGATCGTTCATTCGCAGTTTGGGCTATGGACTCAACGGCGGTTACCGATTTTACGATTGTCGATAACACTAAGTATTCTCAGGAAATAATAGATGGAGCCCGAGCAGTTTACAATCCGGACAAGCTTGAGTCGCTCAAGACACAGCAGGACCTCACAGAGTTTTACCGGGAGGGGAAATCCCAGATCCTCGCCCAGTGGCACGCGGAC
>JAGVVH010000131.1 GCA_019135895.1 Bacteroidota bacterium
AAAGCAGGGAATGGCAGACCGATATACCTATCTGCCTTCCATAGGAATTGCTGTGATGCTGGCCTGGGGAATTCCTTTATTAATAAGAAACAAGGATGTGAGGAAAAAGATTTTATTTCCTGTAACGATAGCAATACTTTCTATTTTTGCCGCCTTGACGTGGATCCAATGCGGTTACTGGAAAGATAGCTTAAAAATTTTCAGTCACACCGCGCAGGTTACGAATCATAACTATCTGGCATATGAACTTCGCGGAATTGCTTATTCTAAAAAGGGACAGTTTCAACGTGCCATTCAAGATTATAACAAAGCGATCCAATTTTATGAAGGTATCCAGCTGCAACATGATTATTCATCGGTTTTTTTTAACAGAGCTATGGCTTACACCTCTCTGCGACAATACCAACCGGCCATCGAAGACTATAATAAAGCTATCCTGATGAATGCTGATTTCGCTGAAGCTTATAATAACAGGGGAAGAATTTACGGCCAGTTTGGGCAGTACCAACAGGCTATTGACGATTTCAACAAAGTCATTGATATTAACCCTGAACATGAAAAAGCTTATAATAATAGAGGACTGGCGTTTAATGAACTTCGTCAATACCAGAATGCGGTCAAAGACTTCAACACGGCAATAAACTTAAAGCCGGATTACGCAAATGCATACAACAGCAGAGCCTTTTCTTATCTTAATCTTGATGATGCAAAGCAGGGTTGCTCGGATGCAAAAAGAGCTTGTGAATTGGGAAATTGCACGATATTAGATTCGGCTAAAAATAAAGGAATTTGTCGCTAATTCCTGCAAATCTGATGACAATTGGAATAGTGGTTACCACTATTAATAATTTTTTTATAATTCAAAATATTATGCAATCCCAAAATTATTATGAAAACAACAACATCTAACAGAATTAGAATAAGCCTTCCTTGTAACTATACCCCTATTCTTTCCGTAATAATATCTCTAATCATTCTTATGATTTTTGCTGGAGTCTTAACGGCTGATTTTGTCATGTGGGATGATGACATTAATATGTTGATGAATAAAAAAAGTGGTGGAATAAGTTTTAAAAGCTTGTACATGGCTTTTACTGATTTTGATTCCATGAGTAGATACGGCCCCTTGAATTCCGTTAGTCAAATTATTATGTATCATTATTTTAATTTTAATCCGTTTGGCTATCATCTAGTTAATTGGATTTTCCATGGTCTTAGCTCAGGCTTATTGTTCCTGATAATAAGAAATTTTATTATTATCTATTTAAAACATTCCGAAAATATGACACTGACTCAATGGAATATAAATATTGCGGCTTCGCTTGCAACTCTTGTTTGGGCCCTGCACCCTCTTCGCGTTGAGCCAGTGGCCTGGATTGCGGCATCGGGACACAATCAAGCTTTGTTTTTTTTACTTCTCTCAACCCTATTTTATATAAAAGCAATTCTCTCAGAATCCGATAAAAACCGTTATATTTTCTTAATCTTTTCAGCTTTCATCTTTTATACCGTCTCCTTATTTTCTCAAGCAATTGGAATAACTTATTTTGCAGTCTTGCTTATCTTAGATATTTTTCTCTTTAAAAGAATTGAGGGGACAAGGAGATGGTGGAAAACTCAAACAGCCAAAAGAGTACTGATGGAAAAACTAATATTTGCAACACCTGCCGTCTTTGCAGGAATAATGTCCATTGTAGTACGTATCAAATCGGCAGGACTTAGCCATCCGCCTATTACATTATCAGAATTTGGGCTGATTGATCGCATCATACAAGCTATGTACATTACTTTTTATTACCTGTGGCGGCATCTTTATCCAGTTGATTTAGCCCCTGTTTACACGACACTAGTTTCTTTTAATCCATTATCCATACCTTTTACATCAAGTACATTATGCGTGATTATAGTATCGATTGTTCTCTTTTTTTTCAGAAGGAAAATACCACTAATGGCAGGACTATGGTTAGCTTATATTGTCTTAATCATTCCAGTGATGGGCTTTTTTGAACATCCTCATTTCCCTGTTGACAGGTATTCACTTTTCCCTTCTATATGCTTATCAATACTTATCGCATTTGGAATCATTACAATAATGAGGAATAAATATTTTTTCATATCTTCTATTTCTGTATTAATAATTACTATTTTTATCTTAAGTATTTTGAGTATTAACCAAATAAAAGTATGGGCGAATACTGAATCTTTACTTTCTCATACAATTTCAACTTTAGGAAATGATCCTGCTAAACAAAACATTTACTGGCGATTGGGTAAATATTTATATCAAAATGGTAATACAGAAGAGGCCTTGATAAATTTTGAAAAAGCATTGGCCATTAATCCTTATAATCCCAGCGCTAATATTTATTTAGCGAGAATAGAGTATGAAAATCACAACTTAAGTAAGTCAATTTATCATCTTCAGAAAGTTTTGATTACGGAACCAAACAATTTTTTTGTTCATTATCGCCTTTCAGAGTTATTTGATAAGTTAAATAAAAAGAAAGAAGCAACCTATTATTTCGAACGTGCCGTCGATTTGCAGCGTTCGCATCATTTTTCGCAAAATAAAAATGACAAAAGTGGGTCCTAACCTGAAGTTATCTCCTCTTTCTGAGACACCTAAGTTTGCGATTAGTGCTTCATTGATGATATTTTCTGACCACGGCTGTAATCACACCGGCAATACGCAACTCAGCGCGCGGAATAATCGTTGAATATCGGGAATTGGCGGCCTCGAGAACAACCATTTCTCCTTTTTTATGAAAGTACTTCATGGTCCAGTCGCCATCCACTTCCGCCAAAACGATATCACCGTTTTTCGGTTCCCGTTTGCTTTCCACAACAACCAAATCTTTTTCCATAATACCAGCATCAATCATGGAATCGCCTTTGACGGAGAG
>JAGVVH010000289.1 GCA_019135895.1 Bacteroidota bacterium
GTTACGTAGCGGCAAAAGCTGCTTTCTTTTGCTTCGTTTTCTTTGCAGCTTGGCAAAGAAAATGAAGAAATCAAATATTTCAATCATCAATATATTGGGGACATTGGATGGATATGTTGACAAGGAATTATATTTATATTACCTACCCCGTCCTTCGGCGACACTTAAAATTGTCTGATTTATAAGTATTTCCGGTCGCCGAAGTCCACCCCTTCCGCGTGCGGAAGGGGAATTTCTCCGTCGGCAATGTTCTGCGAACTTGCCGACAGGGAAATTATTGGAGTAATTTCACCAATTTATTCTTGTTTGGAAATGAAATCTGCTTGTGGCGTTTGACAATGAGCCCCTCTTTTTCCATTTTGCCGAATTCACGCGAAAGGGAAGGTCTTGATACGCCAAAATATTCTGATAGTTGTTGCATGGATCTGTCTAACGTCACTACATCAAAATCATTTCTGGAAAGCTCAAGCAGATAGGAGATTATTTTTTGCCGAATGGTTTTGAAAGAAACCAGATTTACTTTTTCTACTAATAAAGTGGCATAATTTGCAGAAATATTGAGATAGTTCTCTAAAAATTGTCGGTGCAGCTGGAATAGTTTAAGGATATTTTCTCTCGAGATGATGATGACTTCGCACTCATCATTGGTGGTTACTTCCACCGGAAAGTGGTTGTCGCTGCCAAACAAGAAAATAGGAGCAAGGGCACGCGGGGCGTTAATGTCTTCAATCTTGATCATTTTCCCCGAAAAATCTATAATCTCTCCACGTACACTTCCTTTCAACAAAATTATCAATCGGTTACACACATCTCCTTTGTTGGCAATTCTATATTCTTTAGGGAAATTTTTTATCTTGTAAGGAACTTCTTCAAGCATAAGCTCCATCTCCTCATAAGGAATATTCTTAAACAACGGATTTAAATGTAACCGATTAATAAGGGTGTTTTCCATTTTTATTAAATAAAAAGATTCACGTTGGCTTCGTCGGCATTTGCCATATAGGTGGCAACTCCACCAATCGTAACTTCGTCCATCAGCTCTTCTCGTTTAACGCCCATCACATCCATGGACATTTGACAGGCAATAAATTCAACTCCGTTATCCAACGCTTGTTGACGAAGCGATTCGAGGGAGTCGATGCCTTTGTTTTTCATAATCATACGCATCATTTTGCTTCCTGCTCCAAACATGTTGAATTTGGAAAGTTTCAGTTTAAGTGAGCTGGATGGGAGCATGATGCTGAACATTTTGCCAAAAAAGTCCTTTTTCACTTGGGGCTTCTTCACTTTCTTAATCACATTAAGTCCCCAGAAGGTGAAGAAAATAGTCACTTTTTGTCCGGTAGCGGCAGCGCCATTTGCCAAAACGAAAGTGGCTAAAGCTTTATCAAGCTCCTGACTGAATAGAATCAAGGTTTTGCCTTTACCGCTGCAGGAAGTGACCGTTTCGCAACTCTTGGGAGCTCCTTTTTGCACCACCACGATATATTTGCCATTCTCAACTTTATTGGAAATCAACGTATTGCCGGTCATCTTACACCACGATTCGGCATCTCTCGAAAAACCGGCATCTGTGGAGGTTACTTCCAGCACTTCTCCTTCGCGGATGTCGTCAATTTTGTTTTTTAATTTTAGAATGGGTCCCGGACATTGCAATCCGCAAGCATCTAATTTGATGATATTTTTAAACATGGGTTCCATAACCGGTTGTGATGAATTTGTGATGTTGATTTTTTTATTTTCCGGCTTGGTATTTCTGATAATGGCAACTGCCGGTTTGTAGGATTTAAACCTCTTTAAAGCCATTCCCCAACAAAATTTGCTGAGCAAGGTAGCCCCTCAATCCAACCTGACAGAAAACATAAATCGGTTTGTCGGTTGGAATTTCTTTCAGGCGGCCTCTTAGATCGTCCAAGGGAATATTGACAGCTCCCGGTATTGAACCGAGGGAGAACTCTTCGGTAGTTCTGACATCCAGCAACGTGATTTTCTCAAGGTCTGCAGTTTTAATATCTTCCCAATAGACAACCGGCATTTTACCGCTGATAATATTACTTGCCACATAGCCCGCAATGGCGATGGGGTCTTTTGCAGAAGAAAATGGAGGCGCATAGGCGTGCTCTAACCTTATCAAATCAAAAATAGTCCCACCCAACTTGATTAACAAGGCAATCTGGTCGATTCTTTTATCGACTCCATCTACACCCACGCCTTGCGCTCCATACATTTTTCCGGTTTGCGGATCAAAAGTTAATTTTAATGTCATATTGGTTGCATTCGGGTAATAGCCTGCATGAGAACCCGAATGAGTTGTAGAGCTTTTGTATGGAATCCCCATTGCCATCAATTGTTTTGCCGGAAGCCCGGTAGAGGCTACCGTCAGATCAAAAACTTTCGCAATAGAAGTGCCAATAGCTCCTTCATACTTTATTTTATTTCCAAATACCATATTGTCGGCCACGATACGACCTTGGCGATTTGCCGGATTGGCCAAATAGTTCAGCCACGGTTTCTTGGTAACCGGATGTGGAAATTCGATGGCATCCCCAACGGCATAAACATTCTCGGCCGAAGTTTGTAGATAGTCATCTACCCAGATTCCATTGGTAACTCCAATTTTAATTCCTGCATTGACAGCCAATTTGGTCTCCGGACGAACGCCAATGGATAGAATTACCATATCGGCAAGCAGTGTTTCGCCACTGCTCAATTTAACTTCAATTTGGCCATTCTTACTTTCAAACTCCTCAACCGATTTCTCCAGATAGAGATTCACTCCCTTTTGAATAAGGTGGTCATGGACAAGGGCAGCCATCGAAAAATCTATCGGAGGCATTACCTGATCAAGTTTTTCCACAATAGCAACAGAAGCTCCCGTATGAGCAAGATTTTCAGCCATTTCAAGACCGATAAAACCGGCACCTACCACAACGGCATTGTTAATATCGTGCATTTCAAGATAATTTTTGATGGCATCCGTATCGGCTACATTGCGAAGAGTGAAAATCCCTTCCAAATCAATCCCTTTAATTTTAGGCGATATGGGAGACGCTCCCGGAGAAAGCAGTAACTTATCGTAGGTTTCAACATACTCTTCTCCATCAGCTTTTTTAATCGTAACTCTCTTAGTCGCTGTGTCAATGGCAATAGCTTCGTTTTCAACGCGGACATCCACGTTAAAACGACGACCGAAGGATTGGGGAGTTTGCAGAAATAGTCGCTCCCGTTCCGAAATAACACCTCCGATATAATAAGGTAATCCACAATTGGCATAAGAAATATATTTTCCTTTTTCCAATAGAATAATTTCAGCAGCTTCGTCTATTCTTCTTATTCTTGCTGCGGCAGTTGCACCACCGGCAACTCCTCCAATTATAATATGTTTCATTGTATTTTATTATTTTAATATAATCCGATATTTTTAACTAATTCCTTAACTTTTAAAGGCATTTTATCATCTTCACAGTTAATGGAAGAGATTTTATCTCTTCCTGATTCAGATAAGGTAAAGTACATCATTCTATGATCGTTTGCTCCGATAATCCTATCGACATATCCCTTATCTTCAATTGATTTAAGTACTTTGGATGTATGGGAATTGGATAATCCTAACTCCTTCGCCAGTTCGCCCGATGACAAGGGTTTCTCTTTTAAAGAACAAAGAGCCATTCCTTCGTTAAAACAAATATTATATGATTTTTGAAAGTTGGATTCAAATTCTGCAATAGCCTGATAGATTTCTCTGATGTAGCATAAAGTTCTCAACTTTTCCATTGTACTTTACTTTAAAAGTAAATCATTGATAGCTTGAATAAAACTCTCCTTTGGTAAAGCACCGGTTGCCATTTGAGGATTATCATTCATCGGTATAAAAAGTAGGGTAGGAACACTGCTGATTCCAAATATCCCTGCCAATTCCTGTTCCTGATCAACATCTACTTTGTAAATATATAATTTTCCTTCATATTCATTTGCCAACTCTTCCAAAACCGGAGCTACTGCCTTACACGGGCCGCACCACGTGGCATAAAAGTCAATGATGGCCGGCTTATCACCAATATATTTCCATTCATTGTTGTTGTTTTCATAATCCATAACCTTCTTAATAAAAAGCTCCTTGGTAAGATTTAGTGGTGTTGAAGCAGATTCGTTTTTCTGTTCTTTGTTTTGATTTTCCATTTTTTTCCTGGTTTTAATTAATGATTGACGTTGCAAAAATACAAATAATTTCCACTAAAACAAATTTCCAATGGAAATTGTTTAAAATTGAAATAAAAATATTTTGTAATGATAAGCGGAACGCGGTGGAGCGGTGAATCTCAAAGGAGATTCGGAGATATACAGAAAAGCAATGATAGATGTTTTTCTATCATTGCTTTCCTAGTCAGCATGTGAAATGGGAACACTATTTTCTTCTCTTAGCAAGATAAGAGTTAATTTTCTCCCCAATAATAGCTTTCACTCTTTCTTTAAGTTCCAGCGTTGTTTCATCTCTGCGGGGACGAACAGTTTCAAGAAAATCTACAGAAAGAGGGGCAAAATAGCGAGGAAATTTTATTTTTCTGAAAGAAGCTCTGTCGGAGCCATAGATGACCACCGGAACAATAGGTACATTCAACTCTTTGCTCAGGATGGCAAAAGTTTCTTTAAAGTCCTGAATGCCGTTTTTTGAACGGGTGCCTTCCGGGAAAATGATGACATTCTTGCCATTCCTTAACACATAAGATAATTTCTGTAACGCTTCTCTCAAATTCTTATTGATATCCATCAAAATAACATTATTATTCCTTGCAAAGAAATTCATGATAAAGTTTCTCCAATGCTTCTCTTTTGCAAAGAAATAGGTTTTGCTGGATATTTTAGTTTTTAAAGTAGAAGAAATTAAAAGCCCGTCAATAAAACTCTGATGATTGGCAACAATGATGCAAGGTTCATTGGGAACATTGTGAATGCCTCTGTATCGGTAACGGTAAGTCAGAATAAAAACAATTTTAAAAATGATATTGGTAAAACGATTAATAAAACCTGATTTAGGGAGTTTAAAATCCGATATTTTCGATGCAAGAATCTCTTTCCATTCAATGGCTTTATGTTGCGAAACCATTGTCTTGGTTTTTTCAATATACTCATTTAATTTGCCAAGAGTATTCAACTCATTCATATTCTCCTCATTCAGGATTACCCCGAAATTGAATTCAATAAAAGCCATCAGGGCTACTCTTGAAAGGGAATCCATGGCAAGGTCAATTTCAAAATGGTCATGCTCACCGGCAAAATTTCCGGTCTCTTTTTCTACAAAAGATTTAAGGAGCAAATATTGTTCGCTATACTCTTTGTTAGTATCATTCTCTTGAATATTCTTTTCCGAAACAAATTCTTTCAACTTGAATCGTTGAATTTTGCCCAGACGAGTTTTGGGAAGTTCTTCGGAAATAATGTGAAAACGCTTGATGCGTTTATAAGGGGAAAGCAAATTATTAAAGTCAACAACTGCTTTTTTGATTAATTCGGGAAGGTCCTGAACCGATTTTGCCCTGATGGCATTCATTTCGGGAATAATGAGAGCTTGCAAAATATTATCCTCCATAAAAATGCCGACTTCCTTAACGTAAGAAGAGTTTTTTACAAATTCCATTTCCAACTCTTCAGGATTAATATTTTTTCCATTGGAAGTAACGATAATTTCCTTTAAGCGTCCGGTCAGTTTGATCCCAAATCGGTTTACAAAGCCAATATCACCGGTATGAAGCCACCCATTTTGTATTATTTGGGCAGTTTCTTCCGGACGATTGTAATAGCCCTGCATCACATGAGCTCCTTTTACGCAGATTTCACCATTTTCAGATTTTACTTCTGTTCTGGCTAACGGAATTCCGGCATAGCCGATTTTCCATTTTCCGGGCTGTGTAAAACTAATCATAGGAGAGGCCTCCGTCATGCCATACCCATCCAAAATATAAAAACCTAATGTTTTAAAAATCTTTGCTGTTTCAAGCGGCAGGGCGGCACCTCCCGAAACCAAATATTCAAGATGTCCGCCAAATTTCTTATGAACAGAAGAAAACAAGAAATTCGACAAAGGTCTGAACTGAATAAAAGCTGCCAGTTTATAAATAACCTTTGTTATGGTCTTTGCATTGATTCTGTCCATAACACCCTTTGCCAATGCGTTATAAAGTCTGGGAACCCCAATAAATAAGTTTATTTTCCCTTCGTTAAGGGTTTTTATAATTGACTCGGGACTAAGATTTTCGGCCATATAGATGGTGCCCCCGGTATAAAAGGGAGCCATCATGGAGCCAACTAAAGGAAATACGTGATGTAAAGGAAGTAATATCATGGTATTTCGTGCTCCGGTGTAAATAGGAATTTCCTTACTTACCGCATCCATATTGAAATAGATATTCTCATAAGAAAGCATAACTCCTTTCGATGAGCCGGTGGTTCCGGATGTGTAGATGATTAAAGCGGTTTTATTTCGTTCGGTGGGAACGAACTCCTCAACAGGCAAATTCCTGGCCTGACTCAAATCAACATCCTGTGGCATCAGCACCGTTACCGATTTCTCAAAACCGGTTAAAGCTGTATCGACCAATTCCCTTTTGGAAGGAGAAACGAAGATGATGTCGGGTTGACAATCATGGATGACATATTTAAGTTCATTGATGGTGGATTGAGCATCTATAGGAACAGCAATGGCACCTATTTTTAAGGTGCCATAAAGTGCATAAATCCAGTCAATTGAATTTTCGCTAAAAATGAGTACTTTTTGAAAAGTAGGATTCTTTTTGTACGCCTGCGCGTAGCAATTGATATTTTGTAGTAGTTCGTAGTAGTTTATTTTTTGTTCTTGATATACAATTGCAGTTTTTTGATGGTTCTTTATCATTGAATAGTTATAAAATATGGATAGTAACACTTAAAGGTTAGCCATTGTTTATTGAGTACTCTTCAGCACTGAGAATAAAGGCTCTTAAACCCTGTTGTTCTGCTGAAAGATCGAGTTTATGTAATTCCTCCAACAAAGGTTGTACTTTCTTATCATCAATAAAAGTAAGGATAGCTGAGTTTATAGTAGGCCATGCATGGCTGCCATAATGGGGTTCTCCGGTGAAAGAGCCACGACCCTGAACATTATTCCAAAAAGTAAATCCTCTGATTTCCTGTTTGTCTAATATCGCTATAACTTCTTCATAGAATGCCTGATAAAATGAAATAAAAACAGCTTTCATAATGATTTGATATTGATTAATTGTTAATAGCTTGGAGTTTGGCAGCTTTTTTTGCTTTTCTTCTGATTCCGAAGTCGGCAAATATACTATATATAATTGGAATTAATACTAAAGTAACGATTGTGGACAAAGTTAAACCGAAAGCAACAGTCATACCCAAAGAGTTCCACATTTCAGCACCTTCGCCTTTCCCTACGGCCAAAGGAATCATTCCCATAACAGTGGTTGCCGTGGTCATCAAAATAGGACGAAGACGGGAGCGACCGGCAGCAACAACGGCAGTCTTAACATCCATGCCTCTTTCGCGACAAAGGATGGTGTAGTCAATAAGAACAATACCATTTTTGACCACAATTCCCACCAGCATAATCAAGCCGATTAAACTCATAATATTGAGCGGAGTACCAGTCACGGCGAGTCCGAGTAACACACCCGAGAAGCCGAAAGGAATAGAGAACATGATAACAAAAGGATATACAAAGGATTCGAACTGAGAAGCCATCACAATGTAAACCAGAATGACAATTAATCCCATTAACAAGTACAAATCTCCGAATGATTCCTGTTGATCTTCAAAAGTTCCCCCGATTTTATAAGATATTTCCGGAGGAGTTTCCATATTGTCAAGTTCTTTTTCTGCAGATTTTACAATTTCACTTAAAGCAGCACCTTTACCAACCATACAGGATACGGTAACGATACGTTCACGGTCTTTACGTTCAATGGTAGGAGGAACCATTCTTTCCACCACTGTACCCAAATCTTTAATTCTGATCCCATTTCCGGATGAATTATATACCAGAATATTTTCAATATCTTCCACACTCTCTCTGAATTCCGGAGCATACCGCACTTTGATGTTGTATTCTTCTCCGTCTTCACGGTAGAAAGAAGCGATAGCACCATTAACCCTGTTACGGACAAACATCCCTGCAGTGGTAAGATTTAAACCGTTTTCAGCAAGTTTTGTGCGGTCGAAATCGATCTGGATTTCCGGGATATATTCATTTCTGCTGATATTTACTTCAGTACATCCTTTTACTTTTTGCATTCTGCTCTTGATATCCGAAGCAAATTTATCCGTTATGGCAAAATCGTAACCATAGACTTCAATGTCAACACTACTTTGGCTAACTATTCCCATTCCGGTTGATACCTTATAGGATTGAATTTCGGGGTATTTATTCAAATCACTACGAAGTTGATCTATGAGTTCAGTAATTCCTCTCTTTCGTTCTGTCTTTCGCAAGAATTTTAGAGTAAATGAAATGACATGAGTTCCGTTATCTTGCAACAAAGCATAAGTGTTATTGTCATCCGGTTGTCCAAGTGAAAAATTGCATGTTTTAAGTTCCGGATAATCTTTTTCAAATTGTTTTGTCAACTCTAAGGCAAATTCACGGCTGGTTTCAATCCTGGTCCCAATAGGAAGCTTGATTTTAATGGAAAGTGACGCATTATCTTGCGTTGGAAAAAATTCTGTAGGAATAATGATTATCAGTAATAAACTGGCTAAAACAAACAAAGCAGCTGATATAAGTACTTTTTTACGGTTGGACAATGCCTTTTTAAGCCCGTTTGAATACCAACGGTCCAAATTGTTTAAGAATCTTTCAATCGGAGCATAGATAGCTCCAAAGACTTTTCCACGACTTGGATTTTTTTTCAACATGATGGAACTTAACATTGGAGTTAAGGTCATTGCAGCCATAAGAGAAATAAACATGATGATGGTCACAATCCATCCCAACTGCTTGAACATGATGCCGGTCATTCCGGTAAGCATGGTTAGGGGAATAAATACGGCAAAAATAACCAAAGTTGAAGCCACAATTGAAATATAAACTTCATTGGTGGCAAATACTGCCGCAGCTTTAGGCTTAGTTCCCCGCTCAATATGGGTGGTGATATTCTCTAACACCACAATCGCATCATCGACCACCATTCCGATCGCGATACTAAGAGATGATAATGAAATGATATTCAGTGAATTTCCTGTCAGATAAAGATAGATAAAGGCTCCTACTAACGAAATCGGAATTACGATAGCCACAATAAAAGTAGCTCTCCATCTTCCTAAGAAAAATAATACAACCAATACTACTAAAAGAAGGGTGATTAAGATTGCTTCCTTTAAACTGTCAATAGTATTGACAATACTTTCAGAAAAATCGGTAATAACTCCCAGTTTTACATCTGGGGGAAGTTGCTTTTGAATGGATGGCAATGCCTTTTTTACCTCTTTTGCAATTTCTACCGTATTGGCTCCGGATTGTTTCTGAATAACAATCATGGCACCTCTGACACCGTCATTGTATGCTTCCTGACTTCTTTCCGTTATGGTATCTTTCACAACAGCGATGTCACTAAGCATAATGTTTTTATTATTGAAGCTTCCTACCACAATTTGATTCATATCCATGGCATTGGAAAATTCTCCTTCAACACGCATTGAATAAGTGTTGGAGCCAAGATCTATATTGCCGAGCGGCAGGTTCTTGTTTTCGCTGCTGATAATAGAGGCTACCCCTTCAACAGTTAATCCGTAAGCTTCTAATTTATAAGGGTCACAATATACCTGTATTTCCCTTTGTGGGGCTCCTGAAATGGAGACTGTTCCAACCCCGTTAATCCTACTTATAGGAGAAGCCACTTTATCATCAAGAATCTTATACAATGCCTGAGTACTTGCTTCAGATTGAACGGATAAAATGACAATTGGAATGTCATCAACATTAAATTTGAATAAGAAAGGAAGGTTAGCTCCGTCAGGTAGTGATGAGGAAATGAGGTCAAGTTTATCCCTGACATCATTGGTGGCTTCATCAATATCTACTCCGTAGTTGAATTCCAGATAAATAATAGAATAGTTATCTTTTGAATTTGAAGAGATATGTTTTAAATTACTGACACTGTTTAAAACATTTTCCAGTGGTCGGGTAACATTATTTTCGATTTCTGTCGGCCCTGCTCCCGAATAACTGGTAAATACTATGATGGTATTACTTCCCATATCAGGGAAAAGGTCAATCGGGATTTTTGTTAGAGAAAATAGTCCAATGATGGCAACGGCAACATAGACCAGTGCCGTCATAATAGGTTTTTTGACTGAAGATTGATAGAGACTCATCTGTTTTATTTTACGGTTTCAACTTTCATTCCGTGATTTAACTTACTTAATGATGTAACGGCAACATAATCACTGTCACTGACTCCTGAAATCAATTCATAGTTAGTTTCAATTCTTCTTCCAAGAGTGACTTTATTATAGGAAACATGTCCATCTTTATAAACATAAACAAACCTGTCTCCGGAACCCTGTTGCTTGATAATAGAAATGTCGGGAACCAAAACATGTTTTTCACTTCCTAAATCAAGGGTAACTTTTGCATACATGCCGGGACGAATTTTGGAATTACCATTAGCAATAACGATTTCAACAGGGAAGGTATGTGTTCTGGCATCAATGGTAGGATATATAAGATTTACTTTGCCCGTAAATTCTTCATCTCCGTATACATCAATCTTAACTTTTGCACTCATCCCTTTTTTAATTTTCGTATAATTTGTTTCTGATACGTTGATAATCATTTTAACGGGAATGATCTGTTGCACCTGAAGAATGGGATTCCCAGCATATAAGTCGCCTGAATCATAGTTTCGGGCAGTCACAATGCCACTGATAGGACTAACCAATTGGGTGTTTTCTGCTAAGTTGCGATAAGCTGTCTGGGTGATTTCCAGATTGGTCTTCTGTGCATCCCATTCGGATTTTGAAATTCCACCAACTTTATAAAGCTCATCAATACGTTTGAAAGTAACTTCCATATTGTCGAGCTTGGCTTTTGACTGCTTCAGATTGTTTTCATCCATTTGAGCCAAAACCTGACCTTTTCTAACGGCATCGCCCACTTCAACATAGATGCGGTCAATTCTTCCCGGCACCGTAGGGGCAATATTGTTCACAGCATTGGCTTCCACAATGGCAGTATATTCAAATAACTGAGGAACATCTTGTTGGAAGACCTGTTCTACTTTGATTTTCATTACTTCATTGGTGGCGACATTTAAGTCTTTTCCTTTTGAATTACATCCAATAGTGAATACCAGAGATGCAATTACTATACCAAGTGATAAATTTAATTTCGTTTTCATCTATTCTTATTGATTGATATGATTACTATATTATTTTTAATTGTTATTTTTCATTTTTTCCCAACAATTCCTCCAGTTGTGCATATGCTGAAATATAGTCATAAATGGACTGATTGTATTGCAAACGGGTGGAGGTGAGCGCAAGTTCTGCAGAGTTCAGGTCTAGCCAAGTACACATACCGACTTCATATTGTTTTTTGCTGATTTCATAAGCTCGTTCTGCCTGAGCAACATTTTCTTTATTGGAGGTTAAGTCTTCCAGAGCCTTATTAATATTGTCAATATTACTGTTATAACTTACCATCAGGTTTTGCTCTAAAATGGATTTCTGATCCTTGATATTTTCAACTGTTAACTTGGTCTGTTTCAATTTATACGAAGTTCCAACCCAGTTAATAATAGGCACTTTAAGTGATAATCCTACTACAGCATAAGGGAACCAGTTATATTCAGAAAATTTGAAGTTGTTGTTCATGGCACTGTATTGATAGTTGCCACTCAATACAAGTGATGGACATGCCGATGAAGTGATTAATTTCTTAGTCTGTTCCAGTTGACGAATGGATAAATCCATTTGTACCAAACTGCTGTTATTGGCTAAAAGAGTGGAGTCGGCTACAGGAGCTGTTGACTGAGCCTTCATGATATCTTCATATTCAGTCAGTGTTCCCTCGAAAACAATAGGGGTATTGACATCAACTCCCATCAATACCTTGATCATCATGGAAGTTAAATTTACTGCGTTTTCTGCGGCAGTCAAATTCGGCTTCTGATTTTTTAGCTGAACATCGGATCTCAATTTTTCAAATTCGGATGCCAGCCCCTGAGCATATTTGTTGTTAACCAACTTATTGTTGAGCTCAACATTCATGTAATTCAACTGAAGTACTCTGTATGATTCTTTTGCCAACAGATGAGAATAATAGGCTTTCTTAATTTGACTGATTAACGAGATTTTCGAAGAACGAGCCGACTCGAGAGCCATTTCGATATCTAATTGAGAAAGCTTTACATTGTTCCATAAAGCAGGCACCACTAAAGGCAAATATAAACTTATGCCACCTCCCCAGTTGTTATCGGTACCAATAGCAATCTCGGTAACTTGTCCGCCAAATTCCATTGCCATTACCTGCTTTTTCAGAGTCCTGTTATAACTTCCGGAGAGTGAAACATCAGGGAATAAGGCCACGATTTGTTCCTTCTTGTAATATTTCTTAATCAAAATACTCCTTTCGGCAATATTGATTGTCGGACTTTCACTCAACCCAATCTCCAGAGCCTTACTCAGATTTATATGTAGCGTGTCCTGAGAAAATATATTGAGCGGGAAAAGAAATCCAATCAATCCAAATAATACTATCTTTTTTAAATTAAAAGTCATCTTTTATTTATGTTATGTTTTTAGTAATTTCTTTTTTTGTTAATATCCTAATTATCAGTTGAATTAGTTGTTTTTTAATCTCTCAAAAATTAAGTTGGCAAAAGTAGTTTTTTTTTCTTAATTTTTATGTTCTATATAAGGGTTTTTACCCGAAATTCACTCAACATATAATATTTTTCAATCAATTTAAGATTTTCACCTACAAACTTTTCATTATTAGCTAATTTTTTAAGTGTATAAAGGAAAATTATTACCTGATGTTAACTTTTTTTGTAAAAAGGCTTTTATCGGTTGTCGAAAGAGATATGTGAAACTTCTGATATATATTGCTTAATATGAAAACTTATTATAAAGGGTCATAATACATGGTGGATTTTTGTACTTTTGCAACTAATAATTAGCCATATCACTTCTAATTTTCATGTGATGAATCAGAATATATTTGATAGTATTAGCTTCTTTGGGAAAAAGCTCTATGCAGTTTTTATTCTAAAACATCCCCGGATTTTTATCTATGTAATGATCTTCTTGCTTCTCTTTTTCGGAGGACTCAGGTTTAACCCTCTTGGCTCTTTGGCAATTTCTTTGGGAGATACTTTTTTTATTGAAATCTTTTTTTCCCTGTTCTATAGGATGTTAAATAATCAAAATGCCTTTTCTGCGAAATTTAGAGTGCTGACAGCTATCGAAATGTTTCTTTTTTTGTTGTTGGGAATTTTGATTTTGATTTTGATGGATTATGCAATTGTTCATCTTTTTTTTAATGAACCCTATTCAGGAAAAGTTCATTCTATGATTTATCCCATTTTTAAAAATACTTTTTTAGTAATGGGAGCTGCCATTGGTTCTCTGATTCATTATTCAAATGAACAATACCGCGAAGCCGAAAGATTATCTGTCGAAAAAAAAGAGATGGAAATTACGCTACTGCGTTCACAAATCAATCCTCATTTCGTTTTCAATGCTTTAAACAATATATATTCATTAATATATGTGAAGAATGAATATGCCTCTGATGCTATTCTGAAATTAGCCGACATGTTCCGCTATATTACAGATGAATGTCAGTCAGATACGGTATCTATTGAGAAAGAATTGAATTACATACAAAATTATCTCGATTTTCAGGAAATAAGATTGGGAAAACTTACTAAACTAAAGTGTGAATATGATATTGATAACTATACTGTGGGCATTCCTCCGATGATATTACAGCCCTTTATTGAAAATTGTTTTAATCATGGAGACATTCAAAACAATCCCAATGGCTACATTAATCTGAAACTGACCATAAAGAATAATCACTTTAATTTTATGTTGGAAAATTCCAAAAGTGAGCGTTTGCCCGGTCATATCATAAACGACAGAGTGGGAGTGGGGATCAATAATGTGAAACAAAGACTAAAATTGAAATATAAAAGAAAGTTTTCTTTGGATATTAAAGACTTACCGTTACAATATATTGTAAACATGAATATTGATTTGAAATAATGTGAAAACAATGAATGATAATATATATAGTGTTGTTATTATTGATGATGAAAAGCCGGCGCGGCTCTTGCTGGAAGAATATGTTGATAAATTCCCAAATTTAAAATTGCTGGGCAATTTCGCAAATCCGGTCGAAGGCTTGTCACTATTAACCACTCAACAAGTTGACATTTTGCTGACGGATATTCAAATGCCTGATATCCATGGAATTGATTTGGTCAAAAATTTGCCAAATCCTCCCACCGTTATCTTTACGACAGCCTATTCTCAGTATGCAATTGAGGGCTTTAATCTTGATGTGGCAGATTATCTGCTAAAACCCATCGCTTTTCCCCGTTTTGCCCAGGCAATTCATAAAGCCATTAAACGTGTTGAAATAAAAAAGAATGCTGAAAATGCTTCTTCCAAAACCGAGCTCCCAAGCTCTGATTTCATCATGATT
The DNA here is from genome assembly GCA_019135895.1 of Bacteroidota bacterium. Taxonomy (GTDB): domain Bacteria; phylum Bacteroidota; class Bacteroidia; order Bacteroidales; family WCHB1-69; genus JAGVVH01. The sequence goes on from JAGVVH010000289.1 coordinate 14,702, forward strand.
AAAGCGGATTATAAAATTTATAAGATTAATTATGAAGATTTAATTTATGTTGAGGGGCAACATGAATATGTTACATTTCATACGCTAAACCGTAATATTACTGCATATTACAACCTTAAGGATCTGGAAAATGAATTGTCAGTTAACTTTTTTATCAGATGTCATAAATCTTATATCATTTCCCTGAAGTATATTGAATTTATTGAGAACAATTTTGTCGTTGTAAAAGGAACTAAATTGCCTATCGGCGCAACCTTCAAAAATAGATTATTGGAAGTAATTCGCACAAAAAATAATTTGATGAACGGATAATATAGATATAGAATCTTTTTTTATTTTTTATTTTGTATTTTTGCCACTCTTAATATATAAAGATGAATAAAGGAAATTTTCTCATTTTATTGAAATGGGGAGGATTTATGGGTGTTGGGTTAGCCGTTGTGGACTATTTGAGAGATTTTACTGCAACATTAGATTTTTATCCTTTTGCTCCGGTATTGGATTTATTGATGATTCTTATTTTTATAGGATGTCTCTATGCCGGAATTAAAGAATATCGCAATGCTCTTCCGAATCAGTTGATTAAATTCACGAAGGCTTTTCTTGTCGGAGGAGAAGTTTCGCTGGTTGCTGTCGTGGTGTTTTTTATTTATTTGCTGATTAGTTTTAACTTCATAGATAATGCTAGCTTAGAAAAAATAAATGCTAAAAATGATGCCAGATATTATGATAAAATAAAAAATGATACAGTTTCAAAACAAGAGATTGCTACCTATCTGGCTGAATCATTTGCCATTATTGATGATCAAAAAGAAATAATTTTTAATTCTGTTCAGCCCGACTCTTCCTGTATCGAGCTGGCAGATAGTAGAATCAATTCTTTTAAATGCTCGTTTGAACAATCTTTGTTGTCAACAAATAATGTTGATACTTTAAAATCTCTTTCTTCTTTTGAAGCATATAGTAATCGTACTTTTATTACTCTTAAACAACAATATTGTAATGTTGATGATTCCATTCAAAAACCATGCATTTCCAATTTGAGTTCTATTTTAGTGAATTCTGCTGAAGAGATGAAGCATATTACTCCCTTGCAAGTCAAATATAAACAAGGATTATCAGCTGTTATTCACTATAATAGTAAAATTTCTGCGGCATTTTTTCTTGCTATTCCGGTATTGATTTACGGTTTACTTTTCAACCTTTTTGTGGCGTTTTTTTTGTTTCGTAAAAAAAAGGAAAAGAACGAAAATGAACCGATGTCTGATAGACAAGAAGATAATCAAAATATTGAAAATAAATAAATTATGGATATATCTGTTGTTGTTCCTTTGTATAATGAAGAAGAGTCCTTACCTGAATTGACGGAATGGATTCATCGTGTCATGGTAGAAAATTCATTTGAATACGAAATTATTTTGGTTGATGACGGCTCCAATGACGGTTCATGGAAAATAATTGAAGATTTGCATAGTAAGAATGCTGCAATAAAAGGAATAAAATTCAGGAGAAATTACGGAAAATCTGCTGCTCTGAATGCTGCTTTTGAAGAAGTGACAGGAGATGTTGTCATCACAATGGATGCCGATTTACAGGATAGTCCTGATGAAATCCC
>JAGVVH010000412.1 GCA_019135895.1 Bacteroidota bacterium
AAAAATTTCCGGCCGCAGATGCCGCTTGACGCGAAACACGGCAATGCCGGCGGTCTTGCCCAGGATATCCGGTATCATCTGCCGCCGTTCCATGTGATAGGCGAGCGGGCTTTTTTCTCCGGCCAGTACGGCTTTTCTGGTTTTCTCCAGATTTACAGCCAGTTCCTTTACAGCCAGACCATTGACAAGCTCCTCTGCTTCCCATCCGTTACTGGACACAATGACATACCTGCCTTTTTCATCGACCGCATAGCAGGCGCGCTTCACGCCTTCATAATATTCAACCGTGTTATCCTGCGGCACTTCGTTGACTTTCACGAATAAATCCTTCTTTTCATTTACTGATGGAATTTCTTATACTAAAATTCACAAAGCTCAAAGAGAAAATTAATGAGACCCAAACGGCTTAATTTTGTTGGTCAACTCATTACAATGAAATAACCCGAATAATCGCAAGGTCAAAACAGGCGCACTAGAATCAACAGGCGCGGGAAAATAATTTTTAATGCCAGATTTTATCCGACATGAAGAGAAAAATATTGCCGCGAAATCCAATTTGTAACTCCAATGTATGCTGGTGCTGATATTTAGTAGTTATTTTTCTTTAACATGAGCACATAGGAAACCCCACGCGCAGCATTTCTTTCTTTGCAGTGCATTAAATGAAATGAATATCAAAAAAATAATGTTTCACACAAAGAACAGTTTCAGGAGATGAAAAAAAACAACTTTGTAATTACCTAATGATTCAGAATGTCGACCAAGATCATCATTAATTAGCCATCAGTCAGATACTTCTTCAATCACTTTCATAAGCTCAGTTGGTCGTGCATATTGAACCATGTGTCCGGTTTCTTTAAAAAGGATCAGTTTTGAACCCGGTACATTCTCATGTAATGCAATTACATCATTAAAATGAACAACCTTGTCACTTTCTCCATGTATAATAAAAAAAGGCTTTTTAATGTTGCCATAAAGTGGCGTCAAGTTTAACAAATCTTGACATATTGCCATTTCTTCGCGAGCGGCAGTTACGATATTATTTGGCAGGCTGATGATCATGCATCGTTTTTCGATAAAATCATTTGGCATGTTTTTTTGATTAGGATCAAAGGCTATATTCATGCCTTTCTTGATTATGTTCTGGCCGCACAATTTCATAAAAAATCTTAAAGTAGGACCAATCAAAGGTATTTTAAGAATCTTAAACAACAAATTAGGCTTGCGCTCTGTTGAAGTAATCGGACTAACAGATATAAATGCCTTAATATTAGGTGTGTTACGCACAGCCATTGCCAGAACTATGCTGCCTCCATATGAATGACCGACAATGATGGGGTTATTGAGTTTCAATTTATGAATTAGCGCGAAAGCAATGTTAACATTATGGTCAAGATTATATTTAAGATCATTTGCACTGCTTAAGCCGTGGCCGGGTCTGTCATAGGCTATTACATGAAATCTTTTTGAAAGTTTCGGCATTATGGTTTCCCAGTCCTCAATGCAGCCGGGTAGCCCATGAATAAGTAAGACGGTCTGTCCATAGCCCACTTGATGTATTCTTATTTTTTGATTCAAAACATCAACAAATTGATTTGGAACAGTTGTGAATATTTCGGCGAAAACAGGTATGTCATAGAATAAAAAAATGTATAATATTATGATAAAATTCAATATTATTTTCATTGCATCATTTCTATTCCACTTGGTACTTGATAGTCCCCTATAAAAAGAGCATCCAATTGGGCTGCTTGATAACAATTCAGTGCATCTTCCGGCGAGCAAACGATTGGTGCATGACGATTAAAGCTGGTATTGATCAATACGGCATAACCGGTTAATTTTTCGAATTCGACCAACAACCGATAGATCTCTGGGTTGAATTCTTCTGTGACAACTTGAATCCTGGCGGTTCCATCAATGTGGGTGATACCCGGCAATTTTTCTCTATATTCTGGTAACACACCGACTGTTAGAAGCATATACTGAGTCAGTTCCGGCAAAGGCGATTGAAGATCAAAATATTTTAGTGCAGCGTCGGCGGTCGCGATCGGTCCCAAAGGCCTGAAATATTCTCGCCCCTTGATTTTTAAATTCAAACGGTCCCTGGTTTCCCGGGAAAATGGGTTTGCTAGAATAGAGCGGTTTCCGAGTGCGCGCGGGCCTGCCTCTACTCGTCCTTGAAACCATCCGACGATCTTGTTGTCCCTTAAATACTCCCCTGCTTTCTTCCAGGGATACTCGAGCTTTGTATAAGAGACAGAGTGTTTTTTAATGATGGTAAAAATTTCCTCATTTTTGTATTCGGGGCCTAAATAGGGAGAAAAAACTTTTTTGTTTTCGGGAATGTTTTTTAAAGAATGGAAAGCAGCGTAAAGTCCTGCCCCAACGGCCCCTCCGGTATCAGAAGTAAAAGGGGGGATGAAGATTTTTTCATATCCGGAATGCAGAATAATCTCTCTGTTGATATCGCAGTTTAAAAAGATGCCTCCGCTAAGAGCCAGATTTTTGTTTTCAGACAAGGTAGCCACATAACGAACCATATGCATGATGGCTTCCTTAATACGATTTTGCATGCTGTAGGCAATATCGAAATGCCTTTGTTCAAGCGGTTCACCCTCGTTTCGTTTTTTACCCAACTCTTTTTCAAGTGTGCCGTTCATATACGAACATAAGGCCAGATACTTCTTTTGATCCGTTATTCTGTAACGACCTTTAGGTTGAAGTTCGATGATCTCTTGAAATAGATTTTTATAATTATCCCTTCCATAGGACGCAAGGGCCATAGTCTTGCCTTCTTCGAAGTCTTTAAACCCTAAAAATTTTGTAAAATTCGTATAAAGGATACCCAAGGAATGAAAAATCGGAATCTTCCACCGAAGATAAAGC
>JAGVVH010000463.1 GCA_019135895.1 Bacteroidota bacterium
AGTTTCAGCCATAAAGTGTACTCCGGCAAATAAAATAATGTCGGCATTGGCAGAAGCTGCCTTTTGAGAAAGCCCAAGACTGTCGCCCACATAATCAGCCACATCCTGCACTTCCGGACGGGTGTAATAATGGGCCAGAATAATGGCATTCTTCTCTTTCTTTAATACTTCAATCTTTTTTTTCATCATTCCGAATAAAATAATAGGGAAAAATCACTATTTTCTTAGATGCTCAAACATTTTTTGTTCCACCAGTTCACAAATAATATGCCCTATCAATATATGAACTTCCTGAATTCTGGGGATATCAATAGAAGGGACATTCAAACAATAGTCAGAATTTTCCTTCATTCGCCCGCCGGTAGCCCCTGTCAGGGAAACAGTTGTAATTTCCATCTCTTTAGCAACCTGGTAAGCGCGTAAAATATTAAATGAATTACCCGAAGTAGAGATTCCAACCAAAACATCTCCTTTTTTCCCGGTGCCGGAGAGCAGTCGTGAATAGACCTGATCAAAGCCATAATCATTGCCCACGGCAGTCATATAGGAAGTATTGCAATGAAGCGCTTCGGCATTCAGTGCCGGACGATTAAAATAGAAGCGTCCTGATAACTCAGCAGCCAAATGCTGGGCATCGGCTGCACTTCCGCCGTTACCGCAAAAATGAATCTTGCCCCCATTACTCAAAGAGGAGACCATCACTTCGACAATTTTTTCAATATTCTGAATAAAAACTTCATCTTCCAGAATCGATTTTTTAATTTCAACACTTTGCTCAATAACTTCTTTTATTCTCATAACATCACTTTTAAAGGGACAAAAATAGCGAAAAAATCAATTAGATTCGCTTTACTAAGAAAGGGATTATTTTTTCGGAGATTGATTTGTAAATATAAAATTACTATTTTTGCAAACTTAAAAAAAGTTAAAATCGTGAATAAAAGCATAAATATATTTGACACTAAAATAGTTCCTCTCCGAAAAAAAAAGACAAGGCTTCGTTATCGGGTTGCGGTCATCGGTGGAGGAAGCTGGGCAACGGCGATTGTTAAGATTCTGTCATCAACGTTAGAGCATATCCATTGGTGGGTAAGAGAAGAGGAAATTGTGGAAGGAATCACCAAATTCGGTCACAACCCACTCTATTCAAGCTCGGTCTATATCAATCCGGAGGATGTCTATATCAGTACTGATATCAGAAAAATTGTTGCTCGGGCCGACTATGTAATTATTGTCACGCCATCTGCCTTTTTACACAAGACTCTTTCTCCGCTGAAAAAGAGCAGACTTAGTAAGAAGAAAATCATCAATGCCGTGAAAGGGATTGTTCCTGAATCAATGCAATTGATTACCGACTATCTTCGCAGCGAATTTGATGTTCCGGTTTCCAACCTCGCCAGTATCAGCGGCCCGTCTCATGCAGAGGAGGTGGCACGTGAAAAATTCACCTATCTGACAGCCTGCTCAGAAAATATTGAATTAGCGGAAACTATTGCCAAAATATTCTCCAACCGTTTTGTCAGGACTACCGTATCTAAAGATATTATGGGAGCAGAAATGTCAATTGTACTGAAAAATATTTATGCCCTCGGTGCCGGTATTTACAGTGGACTTGGCTACGGAGACAATTTCTTGGCTGCTTATATTGCCAACTGTGTCAAGGAGATGGAAAAGTTTATCAATGAAGTTAGCCGGAACCGTCTTTTCGGAAATATGATCGGACACGGGCTTACGGTAAGGATTGCCCAAATGGAGATGAATATGATTGCCGAAGGCTACTATGCCTGCCGCTGTATTCACGAAATCAACAAGACTTACGATGTCTATATTCCAATTGCCGAAGCAATTTACGGAGTCCTTTACGAAGGCCATAATGTTCAGTCTGAGATGAACCGGATTTCCGAGCATTTTATTTAAAATAGCAACCGGCGCTGTCTATTTGTAAATCCGAATAGCAGATTAGTTGCGCATAAAAGCGCTTCTTTATATTTACATTTCGATTATTTAACCGAGAATAAAAAATTTAACTACAATTTTTCTTACTTTTGCATCCTTGAAAAAAAATAAATCTTTGTAAAGTATGAAAATTGCTATTGTTGGAACCGGCTACGTAGGATTAGTAACAGCCACTTGCCTTGCCGAAGTAGTTGGCCTTGAATTAATCTGTGTTGACATTGACGATAAAAAAATAGAAAAACTGAAAAATGGAATTTGTCCCATTTATGAACCCGGGTTGGAAGATATGCTCCGGCGTAATATTCAAAAAGGAAGACTTGTCTTCACTACTTCACTAGATGCTGTTGTAAAAGATGTGGATGTTGTATTCTCTGCCGTAGGAACTCCTCCGGATGAAGACGGGAGTGCCGATCTGCAATATGTTTTGGATGTAGCAAAGACCATTGGAGAGAATATTGAAAAAGTTACCAAAAGTACCGTTCCGGTGGGAACTGCCAACCTGGTTAGAGCAGCCATTCAGGAGCAGTTGGATAAAAGAGGCGTGAATGTCAACTTTGACGTTGCTTCAAATCCCGAATTTTTGAAAGAGGGTGATGCTATCAACGACTTTATGAAACCGGACCGGATTGTTTGCGGAGTTGATTCTCCCATAGCGGAAGAACTTCTTACTAAAATTTATAAGCCCTTTGTATTAAACGGGCACCCTGTTATCTTCACGGATATAGCATCTGCCGAAATGATTAAATATACTGCCAATGCCATGTTGGCAACCCGTATCAGTTTCATGAACGATATTGCCAATTTATGCGAAATTGTGGGAGCAGATATTAATATGGTCAGAAAAGGAATCGGAAGCGATACGCGGATAGGTAATAAGTTTCTATATGCCGGCGTTGGCTACGGAGGTTCCTGTTTCCCGAAAGATGTGAAAGCTCTTATCAAGACTGCCGATAGCTACGGCTATTCGCTGGATGTGCTCAAGTCAGTAGAAAAAGTTAATGATAAGCAAAAGAGAGTGTTGTTTGATAAATTATTGAAATATTATGACGGCAACCTTGCAGGAAAGCGAATTGCATTGCTGGGTCTGGCATTTAAACCCAATACCGATGACATGCGCGAAGCTCCTGCTTTGGTCCTTATAGACCTGCTCCTGAAAGCCGGCTGCACCGTTTTGGCTTATGATCCGGTGGCAATGGAAGAATCTTACCGCCGTATCGGAAATAAAATCACCTACTGCAATGATGTTTATGAAACACTGCAAGATGCCGATGCACTTCTGTTGGTTACCGAATGGACTGAATTCAGGGTGCTGGATTTCAATAAAGTGAAATCGCTGATGAACAAACCCGTCATTTTTGACGGTCGGAATATTTACGATGCCCATGAAATGAGAAGTCACCAAATAGATTATTTCTCTATCGGCAAAAAAAATCTTTAATATCCCCAATATGAAAAAAATACTGGTAACCGGCGGTGCCGGCTTTTTAGGGTCACATCTTTGTGATAGATTATTAGCCGAAGGCAATGAAGTGATTTGCCTGGATAATTATTTCACGGGCAGGAAAAAAAATATTGTACACCTTCTTGACAATCCCTATTTTGAAGCCATTCGTCACGACATTACCGATCCCTATTTTATTGAAGTCGATGAGATTTATAATCTTGCCTGTCCCGCCTCTCCTATTCACTACCAGTACAATCCCATTAAAACCATCAAAACTTCTGTCATGGGAGCCATCAACATGCTGGGGCTTGCCAAGAGGATAAAAGCCACTATTTTACAAGCTTCCACAAGTGAAGTTTACGGAGATCCGACCATTCATCCTCAACCTGAAGAGTATTGGGGAAATGTAAATCCTATCGGCATCCGCTCCTGTTACGACGAAGGGAAACGCTGTGCCGAGACCCTTTTCTTTGATTATCACCGTCAAAACAATGTCAAAATAAAAGTTGTCAGAATCTTTAATACTTACGGGCCCCGTATGCATCCTAACGACGGAAGAGTGATCTCCAACTTTATTGTTCAGGCACTGAAGGGAGAAAATATCACTATTTACGGGGACGGTTCTCAGACAAGAAGCTTCTGTTACTGCGATGACCTGATAAAGGGAATGATGGCCATGATGGAAACCCCGGAGAATATTCTCGGTCCTATCAATATTGGAAATCCGGGAGAATTTACGATTAGAGAACTTGCCGAAATTGTCATTGAACTTACCGGCTCGAAGTCAAAAATCAGCTATATGCCCCAGATAGAAGATGATCCGATGCAACGAAAGCCGGTTATTGACAAAGCCAGAAATATATTGGGCTGGGAACCTTCCATTCAACTCAAAGAAGGGTTGATCAAGACTATTGAATATTTCGAAAAGGAATTAAGCGGTAAATAATTATCGGATTAATTAGTTATGCATCAATTTTCACTCCGAGATAAAACAATTTCGGTTCTTAATCGTTGATTATGTACTAATTTTTTTATTATGGACTATCCCGAAATTCTTGAACATAACCTTAAAATCTACTCCTATCTGGTAGATGATGAAATGAATCTTTCCATGCCTGCTCTTTTCGGACTTATTCAGGAAATATCTTCCGAACATGTCAATAAGTGCAATATCGGCTGGCAGAACCTGCGAAAATCCAATTTATTTTGGGTGCTCTCCAAAATTCATATTAAAATAGCACGCCTGCCTAAATGGTCTGAAGAGATTATCATCCGTACCTGGGGAAAATGCCACGATTTATTAGTCAACCCAAGAGATTATGAAATGGAAGACAATGAGGGCAATCTGATGATGAAAGCAACCTCTTCATGGGTCATTCTGGATGCAGAAAACGGAAAAATTAAAAAACTGGACGAGTTTGATGACCGGCTGGTCTATCCCAAAGAGAAAGAAGACGCCATCACTACCCGCGCTCCTAAAGTACCCAAAATTGACATTCAGGAAGAATGCAATTTCAATATTGTGCTCAATTCCGATATCGACATGAACAAACATGTCAACAACGCCCACTATGTTCAATGGGCCTTAGACTCTGTCAATCAAATATTTCGTCAAACACACCGCCTTGTAGAAGTGGTCATCAATTACCTCTCTCAGGCAAAATTGGGAGATTATTACGGCATCATATCGAAACACGTTGCCGAAAATGAATATATTACCTCTATCTTTTCAAAAGAGGGAAATATGGAATTCTGCCGAATACAATCTATTGCAAATTATTTTTAATTTTCGGCAAGTTCGCAGAACATTGCAGACGTGCTATATTCCCCTCCGGCTTGCTGGAGGGGTGGACCGGTACAGCATCAAATTACAGCAAAGTCGGAACTACTTTCTGCTGTACCGGGACGGGGTGGTTCAAAACAACTAGTAGGAGTAATTTTTTATAATAAAAGCTTTTAACTCATTAAGAACAGTTTGAAGGTCATATAGAATCATCATGTCTGACACTCGGAATTTTGTCAGACCACAAGATTCAAAAAATTCATCCCGATACCAATCATATTCTTCCTTGCCATTATGGCTATTCCCATCAATTTCTATAACAATGCTTAAAGATTCAATATAAAAATCTACAATATAATTCCCGATGATTTTTTGTCTGTGAAAATCAATATTGTAAAATTTACCTTTATGAACATGTTTCCGAAAAATAACTTCCGAAAAATTCCGAGCTTTACGCAATGCTTTTGCACGTTCTTTTAAAAATGGATTGAAAGGTAATCCAAATGAATATTTAGGTTTTAATCTGATTCCATCGATACATAGTTCTTTCATAGTTAGCAGAGATTATAGTAGAAAACAAAATTACAAAAATATCACCACCCCGTCATCCGGCGACAATTCTGCCATCGCTAAATTGCAATTTATGTCTGTCGCCGGCTGCCACCCCTCCTGCAAGCCGGAGGGGAATATCATCTCGGCAATGTTCTGCG